>JBPOJO010000769.1:0-9086 GCA_052033485.1 Bacteroidota bacterium
CTTTAAGGGCGGCGTTCGGGTCTAGGTCATGCCCCTCGTCGTAATTCAAACCATAAAAATATATAATGGAAACAACTCCAAAAAGAAAAAACACGACAAAAGTTGTATACATTAATTTTTTATTACCCAAAATTCCGCTGAGCAAAAATATGCCGGCAAAAAATCCGATGATGTAGGGAAGTATGGTAAATTCGAAAAAATCTTCCGAATGAAGGGTTTTCATACCGATATAATGGTTCAAGCCATTGATGATGTCGACATCACCGCCGATTTTGTTAGGGTGTAATTGCAACATTAAACCTTCGGGATACTGCGGTGCTTCCAATTCAATGCGCCACAAAGGAAAAAACAAAGAAACTACCAAGAGTATTGCGCCCAAAATGAGCAATACTCGAGACAAGCCTGAGATTTTAGTTTTCATGGAAAAATAAGGTGGGTTGCTTCTGTGAAGCTCAAAAAACATCAGAATAATTTTGCGAAGCGAAAATTTTTCGCTCGGAGATTGTCGGCAGCAAACAAGTGATGCCGACAAAAATAAGCCCCAAAAACAATCAAAAAAAACTATTTAGATGCCGTGTTGCCCAAGCTGAAAGTAAGGGGAACATTGCTTCCTGCGGGTGATACGCGAACATATCCCTGCATTTCTTGGTGCAAAGCACTGCAAAAGTCGGTGCAATACATCGGATACATGCCCGGTTTTTCGGGAGTCCATTTGAGCGTACAAGTTTCGCCCGGCATAATCAAAAGTTCGGCATTAGACGCACCTTTAACAGCAAATCCGTGCGGAACGTCCCAATCTTGCTCCAAGTTTGTTACGTGGAAATAAACTTCGTCGCCGACTTTAACGCCTTCGATGTTGTCGGGAGAGAAGTGCGAACGAATAGAAGTCATATAAACGTGAACTTTGTTGCCTTCACGAACGACTTTTGATTCATTTTCACCTTTCGCAACGTAGGGGTGTTTGTTTTCGCCGATTTTGAAAATTTTAATCTGTCCGTTATTTTTGATAAGGTCAGCCGGTGCAGCTTGCGCGTAGTGCGGTTCGCCGATTGTCGGGAAGTCCAAAATCATTTTCATTTTTTCACCTGAAATGTCAAAGAGTTGCGCGCTTTGCGTCAATTCGGGACCTGTAGGCAAATAACGGTCTTTGGTAATTTTGTTGTAAGCAATAAGGTATTTACCGAAAGGCTTACGAGTGTTACCGCCGGGAACGCACAAGTGTCCTACTGAATAGTAGGTCGGCGCGCGGTCAATGACTTTGAGGTCTTTTACATTCCATTTAACAACTTCCGAAGAAACGAAGAATGATGTATAAGCATTGCCGTTCGCATCAAATTCGGTGTGCAAAGGTCCTAAGCCCGGTTTTTGAACTTCACCGTAAAGTGCAGCTTCGTATTTCACGACGGGAATACCTTCGTAATCTCCTTCAAAAGTTTTGTCTGCAATCGCTTTCATCAATTTGTCAAAGCTGAAAACCGGCAACAAAGCTGCCAATTTACCGCTGCCAACTATGTATTCACCTGTCGGGTCAACGTCGCAACCGTGGGGAGATTTCGGGCAAGGAATCATATAACAAATATCTTTCAACTCGGCAGCATCAAGAACGGTAACTTCTGTTTTGATTTCGGAAGTTGCCGAATGAGTTTCGTCGCTGTATTTGTTGTGAGCATATCTCACATTTACTTTTTTGCCTTTTCCTGCTTTCAAATACTCTTCGGCTTTTTTCCAATTCACTGCCATGATAAAGTCTTTGTCTTTTTGAGACGCATTTACCTCCAACAATGTATTCGCTTGCTCAGTATTGTAGCAACTGAAAAAGAACCAACCGTGCGATTTTGCTCTTCCGCAACGCGCCAAGTCAAAGTTTACGCCGGGCGTTTTGATTTGGAAAGCAATATTCATTTCACCGTTTTCGGGATTGACGCTCACGAAACTGATGTGTCCTTTGAAGTTTTCTTTGTAAGTCGAAATCGGTACATCGCCGTTGGCATCATCTGCGGGAACGCTGAAACGTGTGCCGGCAACGATATATTCCGTGTTTTCCGTGCCGAAAGGCGAGCTGTGATTCCCCGCGCTGTTAGGCAATTCGAGAATTTCGGCGGTGCGGAAAGTTTTGAGGTCAATACGCGCCAAACGCGGCGTGTTGTTCGCATTACCGAAAACCCATTTTCCGTTCACTTCGCCGTTCGTTTGCGAAAGTTCGACGTGGTGAAAGTCGTCCCAAGGCGTAAAGCCGTGCGAAGTCATCAACATCGGTTTCGTTTCTTCACTGTAACCCCAACCTTTTTCCGGGTCGACAGATAAAACGGGAATCACGCGGAACAAACGACCGCTCGGCAAGCCGTAAACGCTCATTTGACCGCTGAAACCGCCTGAAACGAAGTTGTAAAATTCGTCATGCTTGCCCGGAGGCACGTAAGCCTTCACGCCGGCATCACCGCTTGTAACGTTTGCGGCAGTTTTAGGTTTGCAGGATTGCACCGAAACTGACAAAGCAGCTCCCATTACGGCTGCCAACGCCAAGTTTTTTATTGCATTTTTCATCATTGTTTTAACAAGTTTTATTTATTTCGCGCCGTCATTTTTACGCATAAACTCAAAAACGTTCCTCGCGTCATCGTCAGTGAGGTTTTGGTTAGGCATACGCACCAAACAGAGTTCCAACTGCGCTTGTAACTCCGGGTCTTTGTCGAGCATCGGGTCGGGATTAGTGATAAAGTTCATAATCCAATGCGGCGTGCGACGCTCAGATACACCTTTCCAACCGGGTCCGACCAATTTTTCATCGGTCAATTTGTGGCAAGAAAGGCATTTTGTATTCGCAATAGCTTCTCCTTTTGTCGCCAAAGCCACGTCGAGCGCGCCGATAGTGAGGTTTGCGGCATCATATTTGCCTTCACCGCGTTTCGGGTCGTAGCTTTCGGGGTTTGCGGGTGCTTTTTCTTCCGTTGCGGGAGTTGCTTCCGTAGATTCGGTAGTTTCTGTTGTTGTTCCTTCTCCTTCAGTTTTGCCGCCGCATGATACGAAAAATGCGACAGAGGATAAAAGGAGGGCTGAGGTAATGAATATTTTTTTCATAGAAAAGAAAATTTAGTGTCCTGAAATATCGAAACAAAGGTAAAGGATAAATATTTTTTTGCTTTATGATTGAAATCATAAATTGATTGAAATATCATTTTTTAATGTAAGTTTTCTGACGGAATAGTTGCTTTTTTTACGCCGAATTTGTGTCGGTTAATGTTTAGAAATGGCTGCAAAATAAAATGCGAAAAGAGGAAAAATTCAATTCGGCTGAAAAATGCGCTGAAAAATGATATTTCTCAAAGGATTGCACGGTATTAATTATTTGAAAATTAAGCATTTATAAATAAATAATTATTGCGGAAAGCGAATAAATATTTTTCTTTCGGGTAACAAATCGCGTCCCGACGATTCAATTCAAATTTTTAGCTTAACTTTGTTGTCGTGAAGGCAAATATCGTAAATTTTCATCCAAAAAAACGCAAAATATGATTTCTTTTATTGTTTGGGTTTTGACTACCTTGGCTCTTTTTGTGAATTTCAGGTATCATAAAAGATTTCAAATTAACACTTTTCAAGCAATTGTTTTTAACTATTCGTTTTGCGTGCTGACGGGCATTATTACGGAAGGAAAATTGCCGTCAGTGCCTTTTGAAGGAAATTTTGTGAATGTTTATTGGATAGCCGCCGTTATGGGCTTTGTTTTTGTCAGTTCGTTTTACCTCACGGCACTTTGTACGCAAAAAGCGGGCATTGCGGTTACGAATTTGGCGGGGCGCATTTCGCTGATAATTCCGGTTTTTTTCAACCTTTTCGTGTTCAAAGCCGGCAATGCGGAATTTGGTTTGAAAAATTATTTCGGCGTTTTTCTTGCCCTCATTGCCGTTTTTTTGAGCATCGCAAAATTTGAAAAGAATGTAGAAAAAAATGCCGAAGAGCCGCCTGCTCCGAGTTTTTTCCGCAATGAATTGATTATTTTGCCATTGATTGTTTTTTTTGTCAATGGTTTCAACGACACGGTTTTGAATTTTGCGGGCATCAATTATGTCGGGACAAAATATGCGGCAGATTTCAGTGTAATGTTGTTTTTTTCGGCAGGTGTTGCAGGGCTTTTAATGCTGACAATCAGGGTTTTACAAGGGAAAGAAAAAATCAAAGTCAGAAATATTATCGCCGGTGCCGCACTCGGTGTACCGAATTTTTTCAGCGTTTATTTGATGTTTTTCACGCTCAAAGCCTTCGATTACAACGGCGCGATGCTTTACCCTGTTTTTAACATCAGCGTCATTATCGGTTCGCTTTTGTTGGCAAAACTGCTTTTTTCAGAAAAATTTTTTTGGTACAACTATGTCGGCATCGCGACGGCAATTCTTGCGATTGTCTTAATTGCTTTTTGAAAAAATTTCCGAATACGTTTTTTTCTTTTTTACAAAATATTGATAAACAATGCTTCCGCGCATCATGGACGGAGGTAAACCGCTTATTTTTGCCGTCGAACGCGCCTTTTGTCTTTTTTTGTACAGCAAAAAAATGTTGGCATAAATGTAAAAATGCGCATCAATAACAGCTTTTACCAAAGAAAATTTGCCCTGCATAAAAAATCTCACCCCTGCAATACCGTCAAGGCAAAATCTGAGAAACATTTTCGGTAAAAAATTCTTCGGCGGAAGATTTTTTATCATTGTTGCTAAATTATTCCGAAAATTGAGGTACGTTTTGCGGTAAGTTCCTTGCGGTAAAGTGCCGCCGCCGACGTGAAAAACAAGGCTTTTCGGTTCAAACCCGATTTTAAAACCGGCATTTTGCCAACGCCAACACAAATCTACTTCTTCAAAATGGGCAAAAAAATCGGAATCAAAACCGCCGAAGTCGTGAAATAAACGCGCTCTGACCAACATTGCCGCGCCGCTTGCCCAAAAAATTTCTTTCCCTGCCGCATCATATTGCCCAAAATCAGTTTCCAACGTATCAAAAATGCGTCCGCGACAAAAAAGGAAACCCCATTCGTCTGACATTCCGCCTGCCGCGCCCGCAAATTCAAATTTTTCCTTCGCTTGTTCCGCGCGAATTTTAGGCTGTACGGCGGCAAAATCGGGGTTATTTTCCAAAAATTCGGCTAAGGGCTCCAACCAATTTTCGCTCACTTCGACATCGGAATTGAGCAAAAGAAAATAATCGGCGTTCAATTGCGCTAAGGCTTTGTTGTAACCTTCGCAAAAACCCCAATTTTTTTCCAAAATAAGCAATTCTGTCGCGGGAAAATTTTCTTTGAGCCATTCCTGCGAGCCGTCTGTTGAAGCATTGTCCGCTACGACTACTTTTGCATTTTTTGAAAAAAGAATGACATTCGGCAAATATTTTTTCAAAAAATGCAATCCGTTGTAGTTCAGAATGACAACGCTGATATCGGGAAATTTCATTTTTCTTGCAAACTAAAAATTTTCTGCCGTCGCTTGTGTCCTCGCAAGCAACAAAAAACCTACCGCATCACGATGTCGTTTGTGCGGACACAAACAACGGCGGTATCATCACGTTCTGCCGTTGCTTGTGTCCTCACAAGCGACTTTTTCAAATCGCGCAAAAAGTTTTATGCCATAAATTTGCCTTCCGCCGTTGCTTGTGTCCTCACAAGCGACTTTTTCAAACCGCACAAAAAGTTTTATGCCATAAATTTGCCCAAATCCATTCCGGGAATGTTGGGGAGAAAATCTTTAGTTTTGCTTTGCAAAAATTCTTTACCTTTTTCTTCCGCTTCCTGCATCGCTTTGTTGAGCGCGGCAACGACTAAATCTTGCATCATTTCTTTGTCGTTTGGATTGATGAGGTCGTTGTCAACTTCAATTTTCAAAACTTGTTTTTTTCCGTTGACGGTCGCTTTGACCATGCCGCCGCCTGCTTCTGCGGAAACGACAATCGTTCCTAATGCTTCCTGAGCCTCTTTGAGTGCGCCTTCCATTTCGCGCATTTTGCCCATCATGTTAAACAAATCTTTCATTTCGGCAGTGTTTTAAATAGTTTCAAAATGTTTTTTAGCATGTACAACGGACTTTTGTCTGTTGCCTAATCACGCAAAATATACTTAGTCTGTTAAAT
The DNA here is from genome assembly GCA_052033485.1 of Bacteroidota bacterium. GTDB lineage: Bacteria > Bacteroidota > Bacteroidia > Cytophagales > Bernardetiaceae > JBPOJO01. The sequence goes on from JBPOJO010000769.1 coordinate 6,115, forward strand.
TGTGCAAGTTAACAGACTAAGTATTCTGTGCGCTAAATTCGGTCGTATAAATCGCTGAAAAGTTTTTCAAGACGAGAATATTCTTTTTGGTAATATTCATGCCTTTTTTTCATTTTTTCGATTTTCGGAGCAATGTCTTCTGTTTCATCAGGAATGATTATGCCTTCTTGTTGCATCATTTCCAAACGTTTCACTTCCGAACTTGCGCGTGTTTCCGCTCGTCTGAAAATTTTCATTAATTCGTTCAATACCAACAAATTACGATTACTTAATTCACTGTTATTGAAGTTATTCAATTTATTATCAATGAGGTATTTGAGCGTTTCTTCGGCTCTTTTGCTCATCATTTCGCAAATTTTCTTGCCTTTTTCGTCTTGGTCTAAAAGGAAATACAATTCGCAAAAACGCGGTGTATAGTAGCTGAACGGAATGACCTCATCGGGAATTGTAGTCAAAATTTCGTCGAGCAATTTTCCCGCTTCCTCTCTTCTGCCTTTGCGAATCAGTTCATAAGCAGAGCGGAAATACAGATTTTGGTATCCCGCCGCAAATTTTCTGTATTCGTCATCATAATAAGCAGTAGCGTCTTGCAAGCCGCGATATTGAAAATCTTTGAAGCGTTTCAGTGTTGTTTCGATGTCCACTTCGCCTGTTTCGCCTTCACTTTCGGCTTTGACCGGTAAAAGTCGAAAAGCCATGCCTTCCATTTGCAAATAGGGCAAAACATCTATGTTACAAGTGTTTGCGGAAGTGTTGTTGAAATAAACAGGGCGTTTCCAATCGGAACTTGCCAAAATATCCAAAATCATCAAATCGCTTTTCATCAAATAACTTCCGCGAATTTTGAGGTCGAAAGTCTTAGGAATTTGTTTTTCTTTTCCTTTCGGAACGATGCCCAAACTTGTTACATAAGCCGAATCAATGTCGAGCGTGAGGATATTTGAGGGAATATAGCCCGTGGTTGTACCGTCTTGCAAGGGTACTTGAATTTTCGGGTCGTCTTTTTTGAGCAAACTCATGTAGGTTTTCAAATTGACTTTTCTGCCTTCTTTCACTTCGCGAACCGGTAAAAAGTCGTTTTTGCCCTGCACATAATTTTTTTGTTCCAAAGAAATCGGCAGCGGCTCGGATTCATACACTTTTCGTTTCATTTGGTCAATGTACCAATCGGTGCTGAAATAGCTCAAAACGACCACACGAACGTCAGTTCGGAAACCTTCGACTTCTTGCACGTACCAAAGCGGGAATGTATCATTGTCGCCGCCGGTGAAAAGAATTGCGTTCGGGGCGCAACTTGCCAAAGTATTTCGCGCTTGGTCGACGGAAAGAAAACGTCCGGTGCGATTGTGATTGTCCCAACCTTTCGCACCCATCATGAGAGGCACACAGAGCGCGAGCGGAAAGGCGACATACACGCCGGCTTTGCGCAAAAATTTGCCCATAATGTCGGCAAAAAATGCCACCGAAAGTCCAATCCATATCGAAAATGCGTAAAACGAACCCACAAAAACATAATCGCGCTCACGCGGTTCGACAGGCGGCGAGTTGAGGTAAATTGTCAAAACAACCCCCATCATGGCAAAAAGCAAAAACGTAATCCAAGTCCCGCGTTGGTCTTTTTGGTATTGATAAAAAAGCCCCAAAATGCCCAATAAAAACGGAAGCATATAGAAGTTATCGTGCGCCTTATTTTCGGCTAATTCTTCGGGCAAATCGGTCGGCGCGAAGGGCGACAGCCAATCGGCTTCTTTTTCGTCGTGGTCGCGTCCGGCAAAATTCCACATGAAATATCGCCAATACATGTGCCCAAGTTGATGGGATAAGAAAAATTTAATATTATCGGACAAAGTCGGAATTTGCCCTTCTTTTAAGCCTAATTTTTCACGATAGAGCTCGCGGTGATTTTCATCTGTGCTGTAAATACGCGGAAAAAGCATTTTGTTTCCGTCGTAGGTATAGATGATTTTATAGTCGTAAATTTCGTATTTTTTTTCCGCTTTTCTGTACTGCGCTTCACCTCTTTCCGAACTGACTTTTTCACTTGCAAAAGATTGTCCGTAAAGCAAGGGGCGGTCGCCGTATTGCTCGCGTTTCAAATAAGAAACAAAAGTCATCACGTCTTCGGGATTATTTTCATCTATCGGCGTATTTTGATTCGAGCGAATCAACACCAAAGCATAAGAGGCATAACCGACCAAAAGGAATGAAAGTGCCAACAAAAGCATATTCAGCCGCAGATTTTGCTTTTTCAAAGAATAAAAAATGCCGTAGACAATACCGGAAACCAAAGCAAAGACAAAAAATGCCGCGCCCGAACCGAAAGGCAGACTAAGCGTATTGACAAAAAACACCTCAAATTTTCCGGCAATTGAGGGCAAAACAGGAATTAAAGCATTGACGAAAATTAATATTCCGCCTGCCGTAAGCAGCGTTGCCAAAACGCCGGTTTGAGTTGTTTGTTTATATTTTTTGAAATAATACACGAAACATAAAGCCGGAACGGTCAAAAGGTTGAGTAAGTGAACGCCGATAGAAAGCCCCATCATGTACGTTATGAGTAAAAGCATACGATTTGATGCCGCTTCGTCCTCAATATTTTCCCATTTCAACATCAACCAAACCACCAAAGCCGTGAAAAATGAGGACATACCATACACCTCTGCTTCTACCGCCGAAAACCAAAAAGTATCGGAAAAAGTATATGCCAATGCGCCCGTGATGCCGCTTCCGATGCTGATAAATTGTGCCGTAAAATCAAATTCTTTTTCGCTCGAAAAAAAACGTTTTGCCAAAAGAACAATCGTCCAATACAAAAATAAAATGGTGAATGAACTTGAAAAAACAGAAACCAAATTGACAAAATACGCCACTTTCAGAACGTCGCCCATCGCAAAGAGGGAAAATAACCTGCCGATAAGCAAAAAGAACGGCGCGCCCGGCGGGTGCGGCACTTCTAATTTATATGAAACGGC
>JBPOJO010000229.1:0-12503 GCA_052033485.1 Bacteroidota bacterium
CAAAGAAGGCGAACCTTACGGCACAATCAAAAAAATCTACTCTGTAAATATTGTGTATTTTGGTTTCGGGCAAGGCAAAGACTACGTTTATGAGTACAAAGGCGAGTTCATCGGTTTGCACGAAAAAGATGTTTTGTTGCCGACAAGTTTGCAAAAAAAGGATTTCAAAATAGAAAAAGTAGCCGATATTTTTCCCAAATACTACATTTTGAAAGTGAATAATTTCAATGACGTAGCCAAAGATACGCTTGATGAGTGGGTTTATTTCCTCAAAAACAGCGAAGTAAAAGATACTTTTAAAGCAAAAGGTTTGGACGCGGCAAAAGAAAATTTGCGCTATGAAAGTTTGACAGACGAAGAAAAGAAAATGTATAACCGTTTTCAAGAAAACAGACGAATTGAAAAAAGCGTGAGTTATACGGCAAAGCAAGAGAAAGCGGTTGAAATTGCTAAGAATGCAATAAAAAAAGGTGCAGATAATCAATTTATTGCAGATATAACAGGTTTAAGCATTGAACAGGTAGAGAATCTGCGAAGTAATAAAGAAGACTAAAACTGTCCTTTTCAAACCAATTTTTTCTCCAAAAACACAAAAAAACTCGGCAGAACTTCAAAATCCTGCCGAGTTTTTTTTATTTACTCACCGATACTCACCCTAATTCCCTCCGAATGGGAAGAAAATTCAGGCGCGTACATACATTGAATGGTGGTGATGCCGTTTGAGAAATTGCCCGCGTTGTTGGCGCGAAGGTCATACTCAAAAACGTAAGTGCCTTTCGGCATATCGCCGATAAAAAAGTTCGTCGCCGCATCGCGCGTGCTCTCATAATAGCCCAAACCGTCTTGCCATTTATACGTCGACAACACATTGACAGGCTCAAAACCCGATGCGCGCATATCTTTGAGGTGTATATACTCCATCTCGCGGTCAACACGCAACTCTATGCGAACCCGAACCAAGTCCCCCGTTTTCAACGAACCACCGTTTTCAATCGGTTTCATCACTTGCCCCGATGCCGAATTTTCTACACGGAAAAGTTTTTTCGTGAGTTTTAAAGGCGTTTCCGCAGTCGTTATTTTGTCCAACTGCTCAAAATATTGCCAATAAATCCCTCCCCAAGCTGCCCCTTTGGAAGGCTTGTTGACCGTGATTTCGCCCATTTCCGAAGTTATTTCCTCCGCTTTCCAAGTCGTTTTGAAATAGCCCGTGCCCGCCTCCGCTTGCACGTCCCCCTGATTGGGCTTAATGCTGTGCTTGCCAACCGTGATTTCAAGGTTCGCATCGGGTTCTAAGGATTCAAAAGATAATTTTTGCGCCTCTTTAATTTTTTCGGGATTTAAGAAAAGTGCGTAAACCGCCTCCGTCGTCGCTTTTGTCGTCGTCCAAGCATTCGTTTGCTTGTTTTTCAAAAGCCATGTTTTCATTTCGTCCGTAAATTCCAAATCCTTGTGAATTTCCGCAAAAGCCTCCATCAACAATGCCATCGTTTCAATCGGCGCATCATACCACCAATAACTCCGCTCCGTCATTTCCTTCCAATAACGCCCCATTTCCGCAGAAACCAACGAACGCTCACGCAAAGATTTCGTGATGTCTGTCGCAACTGCCTCTTTTTTATGGCGATACATCACCAAAGCCAACATCGCTTGATTAGAAATTGCGCGTGCTAACCAATATTTTTCCGCCTGTCCCATAAAATATTGAAACGCCTTTTCCGTGCGCCCCGACATTTTCGCGCCGACAAAAAAGCTGCGTACATACAAATATTGCACCGCTATCGCCGAAAGATGGTCATCGGATAATTTGATATATCCCCTTTTTTCCTGTTTTTGCAAATCTTCATACAAGTCCGCAATCTCGCCGTCGCAATAGGAAAGGGCATTTTTCATCATTTTTTCCGCAATTTCTTTTTTCTCACTTTGCGACATAACACCCAAATATTGCAAATGCGCTAAACCGCCCAAGATGTGTTGCGTTATGTACCAAGAAGGTTTCATGCCCTCAAACCATGAAAAACCGCCGTTGCCGTGTTGTTTTTTCTCCAATTTGGTCAAAGCTGCTTTCAATTCACCGCTCATTTTTGCCAAATCAAAAAGCAAAGCTACGTTTTTCTTGCGCTGCGTTTCGCCCGCGGCTGCCAAAACCCACGGCGTTTCTTCTAAAATTGCCGTTTTTAATTCCTGATTTTGCTCCAATTTTGAGTACAATTCAATGGAATTTGTGTTTTTCCATGTCTCAAAAACTGCCTTTATTTTCGGACTCGCATTGACGATATGCGCCGCAAGTGCATTCGCGTAATAGCGGCTGAAAACTTGCTCTGCGCACTCATAAGGGTACTCCATCAGGTAAGGCAACGCCTGAATCGCGTACCACGCAGGCGCGGAGGTAAATTCAAGCGTAAGTTGGTGATGGCGCAAAGTGGAAGAATTATTTTCCTTCAATTTTTGAAAAATAAATTGCTCTTTTTTACCGCCGCGAGTCGGCAAAGGCATCGTTTCCGTTACCATCATTCGGTTGGTCAAAACGGGAATCGTCATCTCCTCGCCGTCCGAAAATTTATCCGCGCGCGCAACGATGCGATAAGTGATTGCCTGCACTTTTTCGGGAATGTCAAACGTCCATTTGACCACCGTACTCTGTCCCGCAGCAGCCGTAAAACTTTGATTTTCTTGCAATGAAATGATTTTTTTCAAAGAAAAAGCATCAAGCAATTCCAATGTCGCCGCGCCCGAAAGCGTTTTGTCCGAAAGATTTGTAATTTTTGCTGCAAAAACGATTTGGTCATTTTCACGGAAAAATCTCGGCGCATTCGGCACGACCATCAGCGTTTTTTGCGTCTGCAATTCTTTGTTAAAAATCTTAAATTTAACATCTTTCGTGTGCGCAAGCCCTAATAATTTCCACTTTGTCAAACTTTCGGGAATGGTAAAATTTACATAAATATCACCGTTTTCGTCCGTTTTCAAATCGGGCATAAAAAAGGCGGTTTCATTGAAATTCGTCCGAATCTGCACGGGTTCGGGCTTCTCCTCCGGCGCGGCATCTGAGGAAGTGGCACCGGGAGATTCTTTTCGGGTTTTTGTGGAAACCGATAAATTCCCGTTAGCTATACTCATTTCCTCCACAGCGGGAGATTCATCTTCCGACATCGCTAAATCAGCTTCTTCTCCGCCACCCCAATCATCACCGTTTGCTTGTTTTTCTTTTCGTTTATTTCTGTTGCCGTTTTTCTTTGCGGGCTGCGAATAACCCGTTGCAGGCGCGGAAGTTTTTTCCAAATCGTAATACCCTCTCTCGCGATATACATAAAAAATTTGCGACACATTGAAACCAAACCAATTAAAAACTTCGTAGTAATAATGTTTTCGGGCATAATAAGCAAGATTCCAAGCGCGGTTAGTCATTTGCAAATTGATGTTTCCGAAGTGCATTTGCGTCCATGAAGGCGGAAATGAATTGTAGGTATAGGGTGAAAAAGAAAAATTATTTTTGGCAAAAGCATCAAGTGAGGCATCATAAAGGCTTGCCAACATTTCGGCGGCAACTTTTTCCTTTTTTGCCCCCGAAATTTTAATTTTCCACTGTTCTTTTTCACCCGGCTGCAATTTGTCACGGAAAGTTTCAAAACTAACCTCTAAATCTTTGTTTGAAAAAGGCACCGCAAGGCTCAAACTTTGCTCAAAAACGCGGTTATCACGGACAAAAAACATCTTGGCAACCAAACCGCCGCGGTCTTCTTCGCTGACATCAAAACTAATGTTTTCCGTTTTTTCACTCAAAATAAAGTTTTTGGACGAAATTTTGACAAGCCCTCTGTAAAGTTCAAAATAAGCATTGACATCTTTCAGACCGCTTGATATTTCAAAATTAATTTTTTCGCTCGGCTCATAACTTGATTTATCCGCTACAAAACTTGCCAAAACGGGATAGGGCAATTTTTCACTTTTTTCCTCAAAAAGTGTAAAATAATGCCGATAAAAAACAGGCGTTCCGAATCGGTCTGCACTTTCAATTTCAAGAAAATACACGCCTGCGGGCAAATTTTCAGCCCTTATGACTTTTGAAATTTCACTGTCAAATTTTCCCTGCGCAAGTTTTTCGCCCTTTTCCCAAGCAAAAATATCTTCTTCACCTGCGTAAGATTCGTTCGGAAATATTTTTTTAAAATCCTCTTTAGACAACACAAAAACATCTGCTTTCGTGAATTTTGAAACAAAAACAGGGTTTTCGGGACTTTTGAGGCGTGTGATGCTGAAAGTTCCTTTTGCCTTGTCGTCCGTGCCGTTTGCGGTTTTGACGGAAAGTTTGAAAGTCAAATTTTTATCCTTCAAGCGCGCCTCTTCCTGCAAATCGGAGGAGATAAAAATGGCTTCTTTTGCCAAAAAAATCGTCGTGCTGCTCGTGTGCGTTTCGCCGTTGATGTCGGTAACATCGGCGGTGATTTCAAAATTATAACCCGCATCTTTTTGTGCATTCGGGTCGGGCAGCGCGTCAAAAGCGATTTTAAAATTACCTTTTTCGTCCGTCGTCAGCGTTCCGTTTTCAATTTCGGCTGCGGGCGAATTTTGCCCAAAACCGTAATAACGAGCGTACCAACCGGCATATTTTGCCTGCCTTTTCACACGAAAAACGACTTTCGCGCCGTCAATCGCCGCGCCCGAATAGGCGATGGCTTTGCCGACAACTTCCGCCTTATCGTTTAAGCGAAAAGAGGTCGTGAGGGGTTCAAATTTGACTTCAAATTTTGGTCGTTTGTACTCCTCCACGCGAACGGATTTTGTCGTGCTTCGCTGTTCGGCGTTAAAATCGCCTTTGAAAACGAGGTTCATATTGCCCAAAATTCCCGATTTCGGCGCGGTGAAAGAGCCGCTGACGGCACCGTATTCGTTAGTTGTGAGATTTTGCTCCGCTATTTTTTGGTAATTGACATCATAAAATTCTGCGGTAATTTTTTTATTCGCAACAATTTCTGCATTTTTTCCGTCCGTTCCGAAAACAATTGCTTTGAAAAAAACAGTTTGTCCCGGGCGATAAATTGCGCGGTCGGTAAAGGCATTGATTTGATAATTCAGCCCTGCGGGAACAAATTTTTCGCTGTTGTAAGAATGGTCATAATTTGACAATTTATCCGTGCCGAGTTCGTAAGAAAACGAATAGTTCGGATATTCGTCTTGTTTGGGTTTCGCATAAGGAATTTTCCCCTCACCGTTTGAATCCGTGAGCAAAGTGTGAAAAAGCTCCTTTTTTTCGCGCCCCGATTTATAGTCGTACCACCTTTTCGTAACGCTCACTTTCACTCCCGCAAGGCTTTTTCCCGTTTTTCTGTGCAAAACGCGCAACTGCCAACCGCCTTCATTATGGTTATTGATGAGGTGCGGACTGAGGGCGGTAACAAAAAGCGGTGCGTAAAAAATCGTATGCGAAGAGGCTTTAAATTGGTCAAAAATATCTTCCTCGTACACAAAAATCATGTAATTTCCGAGCGGTAAAGCGTTAAAATTGAGCAAAAAACGGTGGGTTTGGCGGTCTTTTTCGGCTTCGGGAAATTGAATTTCTTTTTTCTCAACGGCGGGTTTTTGAGCAAATTTTTCAAGCAATTTTTCACGCTTTTCGTAGTAATTTTGATTAAACTCGTTCAATTCAGACTCGCTGATTTTAACAATTTTAAAGAAACCTTTTGCGACATTTCGGTAAGAAACGTTGAGCAAAAAAGGCGCGTCGGGCGCAATGGCTTCTTCAAATTCGGCTTGAAGTGATTTTTCCAAAATTTTAGATTTCAAAACGAGGCAATATTCCGCGCCGACGGATTCGGGGAATTTTTTTGCGGTAGCCTCGCAAACTTCCAAAGCTTTGTTGCGCAACTGTCTGACATCGGGATTTTTGCTGCTTTCCCAAAGGGTACCTTTTTCGTTATAATAATTTGCAATCGCGTGAAAATAAAGGGCGGATTCGTTGTTTTCAGGGTATTGTGCGACGATTTTTTCCAAAGTTTGGAAATATATTTCGTCTTTATTTCGCATGACACCTTTTTGATTGACAAATTCCAAGCGCAAAAAACTGAGGTTCAGCAGGGCAGAGGGGTCGGTATCTTTGAGGTGAAATTGTGTTAATTTTTGATAAAGCGAAAGAATGAAACGATTGGCGGAAAGGCTGTCGTTTGCCTCAATTGATGCTTTGGCAAAAATTTCGGGTGTGTCCAAAAACGCGCCTTGATTGAGCGAAAAAGGCACTTTTTCGGTTTCAAAGCTATACGCATAATGAGCTTTGAGCAAGTTTATGCTTTTATGTGCGACAAAATCGTAGAGGGTGGGGCGCAAATTTCTTTCGGGGCGAATTTTTGAATCTTTGGTATAGCCCAAAACTTCGTGAAATTCTTGCAAATTAGTGGATTGCAGGCGATTTTCATCAAGAAGCGATTCGTTGAGGTGAAAATAGCAACGTTGAATGACATCTTTGAGTGTCCACGTTCGGAGGTCTTTTTTGTCAAAATTTTCGGTTTCGGTGCGACTGCGCCAATAATATTGATTTTTGAGGTAAAAAGCCCAATAAATATCGGCGAGCATGCTGTGATAAATCGGTTTGACGGGATAGGGCGCAGATTGAGTTTCGGTTTCAAATTCTTCCAAAAGTTTGGCATAAGCATCTTCTTCTTTGCTTTGAAAAAATTTCATACGATAGACGGTTGCCTTGATAATTTGGTCGGGATTTTTATCGGCAAGGGCTTTTGCTTTGATTTCGGCGACGATTTTCATGGCAGATTCGGGGAGTCCTTTTTGTTCAAGGGAGTCGACCGATTTCCATTTTTTGGCAAAAAAGCCATCAGTTTGCGCCTGAGCGGAGCCTATGCTCCCGAAAAGCGCGCATAAAGCGGTGAAAAATTTGAAAAAACGCATATTAAACTGTTTAGGTAACTGTTGAAATACAGATGCAAGATATAGAAAAATCCATAAGATACAGCGTTATTTTTTTGAATTGGAATTTTGGTTTGTATATTTGCCAATCAATCCGAAAGGGAAATTTTTTTACAATCTTTACTCTAAACAAGATGGCAAACAAAGGTTTTATTTATATTTTGTACAATCCTGCAACTCCGCTCTTAAAAATCGGTAAAACACAAAGAACATCAGAATTAAGGGCGATGGAACTTTCACGTCAAGCAGGGACGGGACTTCCCGCAGAATACGTTGTGGCGTATGATGTTGAGGTTAGTGATTGTACTTTGGTTGAAAAACTTGTTCATAAAAAATTAGACAAGTACAGGTATATGCACAACCGTGAATTTTTTAATTATCCTCTTAAAAAGTGTATTGGCGCAATAGAAGAGGTCATTAAAGATTTAGAGAAAGACCACACAATTAATGTTTTTAGCAAAAATATAGAGGAGTTAACGACGCAAGAGTGGTGGAATAATCTTAGTTTTATTTGGCACCAAATTTTCCGAAAACATTCAAACTTTACTTATCACCCCGAAGATATTGATTTATACAGGGCGGTGCATAACGTGATTGACCATTGTCAAAATGAAAATCTCAGAAAAAAAGTTTGCGATTTAATTGCTGACAAAAAATTCACAAAAAAAATTGTTAAATGGTATAACAGTTTGGAAGGAGAAAAAAACTTATTTAATTCATACCTTCCTTACACGCCTTCCGAACAGGAAATTTTACAAATTTTCAAAATTCGCAAAATAGATTGCGGCAATAATATCGCTGTTATTGATTTTAATCCTTTAGAAAAATTAACACATCTAAGAGAGATTAATGCAATCAATACTTTCGTTTCAGATTTGAAGCCGTTAGCTACACTATCAAAATTGGAAGAAATTTGTGTAAACTACACCCAAGTTGACAATCTTAGTCCTTTAGATAAATTGCCTAATTTGCGAAAAGTGAGTTGTTACGGTACGGAATTAACTGCCGAAGAAATTGACAGGTTTAGCAATTTAACGGGTTGTGAAGTGATAACGGATATTTTCTTAAGCTCCGATATTCCTGTAAAAGTAGCCAAAAAAATTAAATAAAATTTTCCTGCTGTTTGTGTCCTCACAAGCGACAAAAACCTACCGCATTAGTAGGTCGTTTGTGAAGACATAAATATCTGCAGAATTTGAGGTCTAAATGCCGTGATTCAGAACAGCTTTTTCAGATATATTCCACGCGCCAATCTTCAGCAGTCAAACCGACCGATTCAATCGCCTGATAACAAAACCTTTGAACATCTTTTGCAGAAAGTCCAACATTCACGCGATAATTATTTTTTAACAGTCGCGAAGACTTAAATTTTTCATCACTCATTGCCAAAAAACGCGAGTGTTTGCGCGCAAGAAATTCAAATTTTTCAGGTGCTAAAAGCGCAATTGTGTTGAGCGTTTCCGCCAAAACATCGCGCCATGATTGCACCTGAAAATACTCGGACATAACCCAAAGTCCCGTAGGCGTTGTGCCCGTGATGTCTTCTTTGTTGGTCTCAGGCTCGTTTTTTGCGCCGAAATATTCCCAAATTTTCAAACATCTGTTCGCCAAAACTTCCGCTCTTTTTTCAATTTCTTCCTGATTCCATTGCTCAACTTTTTCAAAATATGAATTGATTTCTAAATGACTCTTCGCCAAAGTTTCCTTTTTCTTTTCAAAAATATCATTGGAAAGCTCTGAATTATAGGCAGTTAAGCTTAGATTTCCTAAATGATGTTGGTACAATTCATGCACATTTTCCCAATTTTCTCCCAAAGCATTTTTCCATTCCGTTGAATTTTCAATGTTTTGCGGTAAAATATGTTCAATACTGAATTTGTGAGTTTCAAAATCAATTTGTTCCTTGTGTTGAAACGACTCTTCAATGGATTCTAAAATAAATTGCGTGCGCGAATTGAGGGGTGCACCGCCGTAAAAATTAGCCCTCCCCTCCGCAATGTATTCGTGAAATTCCGCATCTTTGGGGTAATTTTTCGTCAGCAATACTTGCTTCAATCCCAAAAGCAAATTATCGGAATATTTTTCTCTGATGGATTTAAAAAGTTCGGGAAAAATTTTGTTCAACTGATTGCTCGGTCTGTTACAAACGGCTCGCCTGATGAGATAATTTTCCATAACTTTTAACACTTCGGTCATCACATTTGCGTCAATTTCCCTGTTTTCGTAGGCATGATAAAAATTAAGCAGCAAAGGAAAAGAAGTAGTTACATCAATTCTGTTTAAGCGTTTTAGGTATTTTCGTATAGCTAAATTCGGCTCAAATTCGGGTTGCAAAAAACGGTGATAATAAACCGAAAACCGAGCAAGTTCCGTCAACTTTTCTTCTGCATTGAAAGGATTTACCTTTTTTTTCAACGTGCCGTAGATTTCAGATTCCTTAATAAAACCGCCCCCTTCTCGCATCAAAAAATGTTTAATAAAATCCGTTAAACTTTTGTCTAATCGGTCTTGCATCGGCTTCCAAAGTTCGTGATAAACGCCGTCTTGCTTATCCGTATGAATGCACATGAAGAAATGATTTCGGATTAAATCGGCAGGCAATAATTGCGCACCCTTTGAATTTAGGCTTTCAAAAACCAAATACGGGTTATCGTCGGGGTCTAAGGTAATGCTGACCAAAGATAATTTGGAGGCAACAATGTTTTTGATTTTTTCAAGCTGTTCAATTTTCTTAACTTTCAGAGCAAAATATTCATAAGCTTTGATAATTTTGTTGTTTGCGTCGGCACTATACGATTTTTCATTGACCAAAGCTTCAAAATATTGGCGGTCGGCTTGTGTGGGCAATATTTTAAAATGTTCTGTTCCGCGCTTAAAATAGTTGGTAATGAACATTTGGTGTATTTCATCTGCCAACTGCTGTTCCTCTTCGTTTTTTGAATTTTTAGCTAAATTTCTGACGGCAATGAGCAAAATCAAAATACTTGTTAAACGCTGTTGTCCGTCAATGAGCAAAAATTTTGAAATCCCTTCGGGGACAGAATTAACGGGAAAATTAACGACTGAACCCATAAAATGTGTTTTTGACCTCATATCGGCAGGATTAGGTTCATCGGATTCGTAGAGTTCAAAAATATCATTCCAAAGCGTTTCCCACTGTTTTAATTCCCAAGAGTAGGTTCTTTGAAATAAAGGGACGACAAATTGTTTATCGCCTTGAATGATGTCTTGCAATTTGGTTTCTTTCGCGTTCATCGTTTGAATGTTTTTTACCGACGCAAAATGCAATTTTTTTTGACAAAAATCATTCAAAATTATATTTTTTTGTTTTTGGCGTGAATTTTTTTTAATGCAGAAAATGAATTATTTTAATTTTTTTTGTCAAAATTTTGTTACCTTTGTCTTCAAAACAATGTACTTATGAAAATTTTATCTATTTTCAATAATAAAGGTGGAGTCGGTAAAACTACTTTAACTTATCATTTAGGGCACATTCTTGCGGAAACGGGAAAAAAAGTCTTAATGATTGATTTAGACCCACAATGCAATTTAAGCATTTACAGTATTTACGAAGAAAAAATTGGCGATATATGGAAAAAAGAAGATAACTTTATTAAGGATTTTAAAGCCGCAAAGGAGCAATTAGGAGAAAGTAACTTTCAAACACTTGTAAATGAGCCGCGAAGCATTCATTTTCTGCTCAGCCCTACGGAACAGGGTGAATCTGATATGCAAACTTTACCGCCGCCGGTTTCTATTACTCAAAATGATACGTCAGGCAGGTTAGATTTAATTGTCGGGCGACTTTCGGTAAATACGTATGAAAGCAGCGTTTCAGAGCGTTGGAGCAAAGCAATGTTAAGCGACCCTTTGGCTTTGCGAACAATTTTTAAAATCAGAAACCTTGCTCAAGAATACAGCAAAAAATACGAATATGACATTGTTTTGATAGATACTTCTCCGAGTTTGGGTACACTTAATAAAATCATCATCTCAACAGTTGACGGCTTTTTTATCCCTTGTTTTCCTGATTTATTTTCATTGTACGGCATCAAAAACATCGGAGAGGCTTTAAACATTTGGAAAAAGGAATTTGAACTTCTTCGATTACTTTTGAAAAACGGCAAAAAAGAACTGTATGATTTCCCGTTTGTGAAATTTTTAGGCTATACAATTTTTAATGCAAAAAAATATACAGGCGTGAATGAGTTGGATTTAGCAAAAGGAAATTTTTATTTTGCGCAACAAATTGCCCATGCCATCAATAGCGATATTGCGCAAGAATTAAAGGTTGGGGAAATTGTCGAAAAAAATATCGGAGGCAAAGCCGTCATTCATTCACACAATACGCATCCCAATTTTGCACAAAGATTAAAAACGCCGATTTGGAAAATTGCTGATTATAATTTTGAAGAATACAAAGTTAAATTTCCCGGCGAAACAGAAGAGGTGGATAAATACGAACAAACTCTGCCTACTCAAAAAGAAAAACTACAAAGTATTAGAAAAGGTTACGAAGATTTTGCCGAAGATTTACTAAACCGAGTTAAACTTTTAGAAAAATGACTAAACTTAATTTATTCAAAGCCCAAATCTCTGAAAATCAAAATTCTTTTGATAAAAAAATTGAGCTGATTGACTTTTTCAGTTTGCATAAGGAAATATCAGAAAGGGCGTTTGAGCTAATGAACGATTCGGGAAAAAATGATTTAATGTTGCTCTCCGATGAATATCGGCGGGTTAGCCGAGAGCTCAAAACACGAAATAAAACATACGAACAACTGCATAATGAAAAAGTATTTGTCGATATCTATTCGTCTTTCGAAAAATTGCTGTATGACCACTTGCATACAATTTATTCCTTTTTTCCTAAAATAAGCTTTCCCGTCGATAGAATTTCCGTTCGCTTTTCTGATATTTTTTTGAGTGATGATTTAGAAAGCAGCCGCGAATATGTCATTCAAGATACAATTAAAGGCATTATTCAAAGCAATACGATTGACAAAACAATAGAAATTATGTTAGAAAAAATCAACATTAAGAAAAATGACCAAAATATTTTAACAAATGATGACCGAAAAAATTTATTAAAATATTCAAAAATTAGAAATTTAATTATTCATAATGAAGCACTTATGAATAAAATTGTAGCGGAGGAATTAAAAAAAATTGAAGTCAATCATTCATTTTTAGAAAATCAGTCTGTTTCGGAAGATTTAGATGAAGATATTTCTAATTTGAAACTACTTTTGAGCAGAATATCTCATAAAATAACCGATACCTTGCTTGACAAATCACTCACTGTTTATAATTACGACAAAAGTAAATAGCCCGGTTTCAAAAAGTAATTAAAAAATTATTAATCAAGTCATTAACATTTATTGAAAGTAATTTTAAGTCAAATTTTTTTTTCATAGCCTTTATATTTGCACGTAAAAAAAACTAAAAATAGCGTAACTAATTAGCCCGCTTGAAAAATATTGTTTCGCGTGCTATCAGTTTTCGACCTAACTTTATAAGTGCCAAGCTAATAGCTCTCGGAACACTCGGGCTAAACTTTTACAAAAAAAACCTATAAGGCTTTCAAAAAC
>JBPOJO010000768.1:0-2328 GCA_052033485.1 Bacteroidota bacterium
CGGATAATTTCATTTTTCAGCCCGGCGGCACGAATATAGCGGTTAATCAAAATGTTGTTTTTAACCATCAAGGATTTTTCGGCTATCTCGAAGGAAAAAAAATGCTGCCTTACGAGATTGAAATCATAAAACCCGTCGACTTTTCGGCGCATCGGCACTTGAAAAAAAGTCCGAATCCCCCGAAAAAATTACTTTTTCCGCTCCGAATTATGTTCGCTTAGTTGATTCGCCGCTGATGTTTTCAAAACCCGATACCGTCGGGTTTATGGTGAATGATATGCGCGTTCGTATAGCCGTTTATTCTGAAACAGGCACGGTGAAAGCCGAAAAAGTGCGCGAATTAATTTTGCCGCTCGGCAGCGCACTCGGCAAATTTTTCGGAAAAATGCCTGTCAAACAATACGATTTTATCATGTATTTTGCCTCTTTTGTTTCCGAAAATGCCGCAAAAGGCGGTTTCGGCGCACTTGAACACAATTACAGTTCATTTTACTTTTTGCCCGAAATCAAAGGCGAACAACTTGATAAAATGGTTAAAGATGTTGCCGCACACGAATTTTTGCATATCCTTACACCTTTGAATATTCACAGCGAAGAAATTGAATTTTTTGATTTTCTTGAGCCGAAAATGTCGCAACATTTGTGGTTGTATGAGGGCGTAACGGAATATTTTTCAATTATTGCGCAGACGCAGGCAGGGCTTACGGACAGGGAGCGTTTTCACGAAACGATGACGGAAAAATTTAAAACTTCGACAAAATACAAGGACGTTTCTTTTACCGACATGAGCAAAAACATTCTCACAGACCGTTTTAAGGACGATTACAGCAATGTTTATTACAAAGGAGCATTGATTGCTTTGTTGTTGGATATTCGTTTGCATGAATTGAGTAAAAATCAAAAATCCTTAAAATCTGTTCTGACGGCATTGGCGGAAAAATACGGCGCGCAAAAACCATTCAAGGACGACGCGCTCATTGAGGAAATTATTGCCATGACTTATCCCGAAATCAAAACTTTTTTTGCCGACTATGTGCAGGGCGAAAAGCCGCTTCCTTTGGAGGAATATTTTAAAAAAATCGGATTTATTTACAAAAAAAGCCACACGGAAGATGTTTTGACTTTCGGCGACATCAGCGTCGGGCTTGATGCGGAGAGCAATAAGTTGATTTTTACGCAAACAAACAAAGAAAAAAATGTTTTTGCCGCAGATGAGGGCGATATTATCCTCTCCGTGAACGGCATCGAACTGACGCAGGAAAATTTAGAAATGGCTTTTTTGCCCCTCAGAAATGCCGACGCAGGTACCGTGACGGAAATAAAAGTGCAGAGAAACGGCGAAATTTTGCTTTTGAAGGGAAGCCCGAAAACGGAGCCGCAACTTACGGAACATTTTTTCCGCTTTGTTGCCGGTGTTTCGGAAGAAGAAAAGGCAAGGCGTGAGGCAATTTTCGGCAAAGATTTATTTATTTTTGATGAATAATTTCATTCAATAAGGAATTTTTTGATATTTGCGCTTGTTTGAATGTAAAAATTGAAGGCGGGCAGTACGGCTTGCCTTCACAGTTTTTTTTTGAAAAATAACTACTTGTCATACAGGGGCTTACAAATTTTTCTATTATGGAACATCAAAACGATGATTTTCGCAACAGTATCTCGACCGTTGATGCAAGCGGAAAAAGGGTTTGGATTTATCCGCAAAAACCTTCGGGAAACTACCATAAAAAACGCCTTTTTGTCAGTATTTTTTTGATAGCGGTGCTTTTTGTTACACCTTTTTTGAAATTCGGCGGCGAACCGCTTTTTCTCTTCAATGTTTTTGAAAGAAAATTCATTATTTTCGGAAAAATATTTTTGCCGCAAGACTTTCACTTGTTTGCTTTGGCAATGATTATTTTTTTCGTTTTCATCATACTTTTCACGGTGGCGTATGGGCGTATTTGGTGCGGTTGGATTTGTCCGCAAACAATTTTTATGGAAATGGTTTTCCGAAAAATTGAATATTGGATAGAAGGCGACGCATTTCAACAAAAAAAATTGCGTTCCGCGCCTATGACGTGGGAAAAATTTCAGAAAAAAGGCTTAAAACACCTCATTTTTGCCGCAATTTCAATTCTCATCGGAAATATGTTGCTTGCATATATCGTTGGCATTGACAGACTTTCCGAACTTATAACACGTCCGCCGCAAGAAAATATTACACTTTTTGTGGGGGTAACGGCTTTCAGCGTACTTTTTTATTTTATTTTCGCCGAATTTCGCGAGCAAGCCTGCACGATAGTGTGCCCTTACGGGCGTTTGCAGGGCGTTTTGATGGGAAAAGAAACC
>JBPOJO010000802.1:0-9522 GCA_052033485.1 Bacteroidota bacterium
AGCCCAAAGTTCTGAAACCTATGCTGCTGAAATCAAAATGAAGTACAGGGTTTTCTTCCCACTGAATTTTATCCTCTATATATAAGCCCGAAAACAGTTCTTTTTTGCCTAAAAAAATTTCTTTTAACGTGCTGATTAATAATGATTTACCGAAACGACGCGGACGGGCGAGAAACCAAAACGGCTCTTCGGAATCAATGATTTCAGAGATAAAATTTGTTTTATCAACGTATATTTGCCCTTTTTCTCGAATCAGCGCGAAAACTTGTTGTCCCGTAGAAAGTCTTGGTAAATTAGGCATATTCAATTTTTTGCAAAAGTACAAAAAAAATAATTTCCAAAAAAATGCAAAATATTTCAAGGCTTCCTTATTATTTTTTTGCCTTCTCGACGCTTTTTTTTTCATTAAAAGCTATTTTTTTTTAAATGATTTGCTTTGTTATTTTTTTTCTCCTTATATTTGCGCTCCGTTTATAGATTAAACGAATTATTAATCGAAAAAGCTTTCAAATCTGAGAAGATATGACGAATGATGCTAACAACGATGCAAACAAAAACATCGAAATCGCTGATGATGCCGATGCAATGAAGGAACAGCTTTTTGGCAAAACACAGGCTGAAAAATACAAAAAACCTTTCCTTGCCGCGCTCGGGGTAATTGTCGCTGTTGTGGGCGGATATATGATTTACAAATGGCAAGTGCAACAACAAGAAGAAAAAGCGCAGGTCGAACTTTTCCCCGCTGTTTTTTACTTCGACAAGGATTCGCTTGACAAGGCTTTAAACGGAGACGGAAACACAACCACCGGTTTTGTTAAAATTGCCGACGAATACAGTCTCACAAAAGCAGGAAACCTCGCTAATTTTTATGCAGGTGCTTCCAAATTGAAAAAGGGTGATTACGACGGTGCAATTACACACCTCAATAAATTTTCCTCTTCCGATTTACTTTTTCAAGCAAGAGCTTATTGCCTCACCGGTGATGCTTATATGCAAAAGAAAGACTTTGAAAATGCCGCGTCTTTTTACAAAAAAGCCGCCGAATATAAACCGAATCAATTCACAACCCCTTTCTATTTGTTCAAATTAGGATTGGCTTGCGAAAAAAAATCTGATTGGAGCGGCGCGCAAGCTGCTTACAAAAGAATTACGGAGGAGTTCCGTGAAAATGCCGATTATGCTCGCGCTTTAAAATATTTGAACCGAGTTGAAACCGTGATGAACGGTAAATAATTCGCAATTTTAGCTTTTTTCGAAGCGTGGTTTCGACCGCGCTTTTTTTTTGAAATGTTACGGAGGTTTAAAATGAATTTCGCATCTGAAATTGCCGATAATATTATTTTTCAAACAGTTGCCGAGTGTGCCGAACAGCTCGGCTTTCCTGCTTATATTATAGGCGGTTACGTTCGCGATTTGATTTTGAAACGAAACAATAAAAAAGATATTGATTTTGTTTGTGTCGGAAGCGGGGAATTGTTAGCTAAAGCTGTCGCCGACGCACTCGGAACGACGCAAATTGCTGTTTTTCAGCGTTTCGGAACGGCAATGGTCAAATATAAAAACACGGAATTAGAATTTGTAGGGGCAAGAAAAGAATCGTACCGCAGTGATTCGCGCAAGCCGATTGTTGAAGACGGAACGATTGAAGATGACCAAATGCGGCGCGATTTTACCATCAATGCAATGGGAATCAGCCTCAATCGGGGCAATTTCGGTGAATTGATTGACCCCTTCGGCGGCATTGAAGATATTAAAAAGAAAATTATTCGCACACCTCTCGAACCCAACATCACTTTTTCGGACGACCCGCTGCGCATGATGCGAGCCGTTCGTTTTGCCGGACAACTCAATTTTGATATTCACGCCGATACTTTTGCCGCCATTATTGCCAATACGGAGCGTATCAAAATCGTTTCGCGCGAGCGTGTCAGCGACGAATTGAACAAAATTATTCTCTGTGAAAAGCCTTCTTACCCTTTCAAATTGCTTTTTCACGCCAAATTATTGCACATTATTTTTCCCGAAATGACTGATTTGCACGGCGTTGAATCTTTTGAAGGCAAATCTCATAAAGACAATTTTTTTCACACCTTGCAAGTTTTGGATAATATTTCATTGGTTACGGACGACCTGTGGCTGCGTTGGGCGGCTATCATGCACGACATCGCGAAGCCGGTTACGAAAAGATTTGACAAAAAAACCGGTTGGACGTTTCACGGACATGAGGAAAAGGGAGCGCGCATGGTGCCCAAAATTTTTCGTGAAATGCGGCTTCCGCTGAACGAAAAAATGCGTTTTGTGCAAAAATTAGTTCGCCTGCATCTTCGCCCGATTGCGCTTGTCAAGGAAACAATCACCGACTCGGCTATTCGGCGTTTGCTTGTCGAAGCCGGCGACGCAACCGACGCGCTCATGATGCTCTGCCGCGCCGACATCACTTCAAAAGACCTCAAAAGAAAAGAGCGATATCTCGAAAATTTTACTCGTGTCGAAATTAGAATGCGCGAAGTTGAGGAAAGCGACCGCCTGCGCAATTTTCAGCCTGTCATCAACGGCGAAATTATCATGCAAGCCTTAAATTTAAAGCCTTCAAAAGAAGTCGGAGAAATTAAAGTCATTATTCGTGAGGCAATTTTGGACGGAAAAATTAAAAATGATTTTGACCAAGCGTGGGAATTAATGCTTGAAGTAGCCGCCTCTTTCAATTTTAAGTTCAACGGCACACTCGATAAAGAATATTTCAGACAATTAGCCCTGCAAGAATCCTTGAATGAAAAAGAGGAAGAAGAAAAAACCGAAAATTGATTTTTTTGGAACATGAAAGCTGATATTCAAATTGCTCAAGCTGCAAAGCACTCTTTAATGTCTTTTTGCGTGAAATCAAGAAAGTTTTTTGTATTCTCGCAAATGACTGCATAGTGCTTTTCTGATAAACACTCATTTGTAGTGAAGGACTGAAAAAATCATTAAGTTTAGAAAAGCTAATAAAAAATTTGTATATTTGCAAAAGCAAAAATCAAATATTATGACTGAACAAGAAGAGAAAAAAACGAAATATATAAATCCTTACACTGACTTTGGATTTAAAAGACTTTTTGGTGTTGATGCAAATAAAGATTTATTAGCTGATTTTTTGAATCAATTATTGCCCCAAAAGCATCAAATCAAAGATTTAATATTTAAAAATTCTGAAAATATTCCTGATTTTTCAGAGGAAAGAAAAGCGATATTTGATATTCATTGCGAAAGTATTGCAGGAGAGAAATTTGTCGTAGAAATGCAAAAAGCAAAAATTAAATTTTTCAAGGACAGGGCAGTTTTTTATATCACTTTTCCGATAAGAGAGCAAGCAGGAAAAGGTGAGTGGAATTTTAAATTAAATCCAATATATTATATTGCTTTACTCGACTTTTTTTATGACGATAAAGAAGAAATTGCTAAGAAAAAGCCTAAATTCCGTAGAGATGTTATGCTTATAGACCAAGACGGTGAAGTGTTTTATGATAAATTAAAATTCATTTTTTTACAAATGCCGGCTTTCGATATTCCTTCCAATAAATTAGAAAGCCGATATGATAAATGGTGTTATTTTTTGCAAAATTTAGAAACATTTGAAAATATTCCTGAAATATTGAAGGAACAAATTTTTGAAAAAGCATTCAAATCTGCTGAAGTTGCAAATTTATCAAAAGAAGATTATAAAAAGTACTTGGAAAGTTTAGATGCTTATCGAGAAGTAAAAAGTGTCAGAGAAACAGCGATTGAAGAAGTTAAAATTGAAACTGCAATAAATTGTTTTGCCAATAACCTTACAGACGCTTTAATAAGTGAAATAACAAAACTGCCGATTGAAAAAATACAAAGTTTACGAAATGATTTTGAAAATAAATTGATAAAAAAATAACTGTAGGAACGTAAGCGAAAAAAGTTTCAAAAAAATAAAAAGACCGTTAGATACAATGGACTAAGTACGTTGTATTTAGTTGAAAAATTATCAAACAATACAAAAAAACGCAATGCGCATTTTGTATTGTGGCAGTAAAAAATGAAATACTAAAATGTTGATAGCATACATTTTTTGCTATATTTTAAAATAAAGTTGCGTTTTTTTATTTCTTTTTTTGTTTTATTTTTGTAGGGAATATTAGCAAGTTGCGTATATTAGCACGTTGTGGGCTATTTTAACCAATACTTGTCAGAAAATTTGTTTCACGACTTCATAAACGACCTTTTTCGCCGTTGCTTGTGTCTTCACAAGCGACTTTTTCATTTGCTCTGCAAGTCTTTTGTGGAGACATAAACAACGGCGGTCAGATTTATTTTCAAAATTAAAGTTGAACAAATACTTAGCGTGTTTTTTAACAAAATGCTATTTTTCTTTCAAAAGCACTTCTACCGCTTTTTGCAGTTGTTCATCTTCCCCTTTGGTGATTTTTTCAATGGTTTGCGAAACTTTCACATCGGGTTCAAATTGCAAATTTTCCTGATAACGCCCCTGCAAATCACGCACGCCGACTTGCGGAATACCGAAGCGCGTTTTGCCGTCGGGCAAAAATTCCCACCAAACGGCAGTCATTGTTCCCGGAACAGGCATTCCGACTGTTTTACCGATATTGTGAGCGCGATAGGCAACGGGGAAACCGTGCGCGTCGGAATAATTCGATTCGCTGATGAGCACCGCCGATTTTTTTGTCCATTTATTTTGCGGGTCTGAGCCGATGTATTGACCGCGCGGCGCAAAATCAATGTAGCGCTTTCCGCTCAAAAGTGTTGCCAAGTCATCGTGCAACCAACCGCCGCCGTTGAAGCGCGAGTCAATGATAATGCCCTCTTTTTCGGTATTTCGGCTGCCCATAATTTCCGAAAAAACTTGGCGAAAACTTTCCTCATCCATGCCTCGCACGTGCGCGTAGCCGATTTTTCCGCCCGAAATTTTTTCCGTCAAATCACGCATTTTTTTTACCCACCGTGCATACAAAAGTTCGCCTTCTTCGCCCTGTGAAATCGGTTTTACGCTGACTTCAAAACTTTCATTGCCGTTTTTGATGCTCAATAAAATTTTTGTGCCGACTTTTCCGTTCAAAATTTGATAAGGACTGATGTTTTTGTCCAATGAAATGCCGTTAATTTTTTCGATAATCATGCCTTGTTTGACCGCTTTTTCAGCTTTCAATAAAGGACTTTTTTCCAAAATTTCGGCAATTTTCAAACCAATTCCGTCGTATTCTTGGTCATAAAAAACACCCAAACGTGCGGTTTGTTGCAAATTCGGGTCAATGTTGCGGTAGCTTGCGCCCGTATGCGAAGCGTTTAATTCGCCGAGCAATTCGGCAAGCATTTCGGCAAAATCAATCGGATTGTTGATGTGCGGCAAAAAGCGCGCGTAAGATTTTTTGTAAAAATCCCAATCAATTCCGTGTAAAGCAGGGTCATAAAATTTCTTTTTAACTTGTCGCCATGTGTGTTCGTAAAAATATTCACGCTCTTTTTCAGGGCTGAAATCCATTTTGGCGGCAAAAGAAATCGGTTTTTGTTCATTTTTTTCAACATCAATGCGAATTAAATTGCTGTTGGACATGACAAAAAGATTTTTTCCGTCTTTATCCGCAACGATTCCGCTCGGAGAGCCGTTGAGTTTGACCAATAATTTGCTTTGATGCTCTTTAATGTCGTGCACCCAAAGGTCATAACCGCCCTCAAACTTGGTCATGTAAAACAATTTCAAACCGTCGTTCGACAAAAAAGCATCGGAAAGCGCGGAAGAATTGGTTGTCAGACGAATTTGACGGCTGTCAAAACCCTCACGCTCAAAAAGAAAAGGCTCAACTTTTTCGGATTTTTTCGCCGTATCTGCGTTTGCTTTATTTTTGTCGTCTTTGGATTTGCCGGCATCTTTGGTTTTTTCATCGTCCTTTTTTTCACCGTCTTTTTTTTCATTTTCTTTCATCAATTCATACTCTTCTTTGTTCATAGTGAATTGATTAAAAGCATCTTGTGTAAAAAATCCGGCGACAATATCGAGGTGCGCCCCCCAACTTCCGTGGCTTCTGAAGCCATAGCGGTCTGAAATCCAAATAAGTGATTTTCCTTTTTGCATAAATTTCGGCGTAAAATCTTCATAGCCCGAAAAGCTGAGATTTTGCAAATTTTGTTTGCCTTCCGCATCAACTAAACCGACTTCTGACGACCACCTGCCGGGACTGAGAAAATTGAGTAAAAACCATTTTCCGTCGGGCGACCACTGATACCATTGGTCGCCGTCGTTGTAAGAATAATTAAATTTTCCGTCGAGAATAGTTCTTACTTGCTTGTTTTTCAAGTTAATAACTCGCAAAGTTGTTCGTTCTTCCAAAAACGCAACTTCCGTTCCGTCGGGAGAAAAAGCGGGCTGAAAACTTTCTTTGTCGGTTTCCAAAATGACTTCTTCTTTCAAAACAGTTGCATTAAAAAAGTATTTTTCCTGCTCACGCGTGATTTTGGTCTGATACAATTTCCAACTGTTGCCGCGCTCCGAAGCGTAAAGAATCGCTTTTCCGTCAGGACTGAAGCTGACACTTCGCTCTTGTTCGGGCGTATTCGTGATGCGTTTTGTTGTTCCGAATTCAACGGAAGCAACAAAAACTTCCCCGCGCACGACAAAAACGACCTCTTTTCCGCTCGGCGAAACTTCAAATTCGGTCGCGCCCGATTTGTGCGTGAGGTGTGTGATGTCATTTTCGGGATTGTCATTTTTGAGGGCAATATTGACTTTTTGCGGCTGTGTCGGTCCGCTTTTTCTCAAATAAATTTCTCCGTCGAAAGCGTAACAAATTGTTCCGTTGTCGGCTGCGGAAAGAAAACGAACAGGGTGTTTTTCGTGGAAAGTGATTTGTTTCACTTCTTTCGGATTTGCAAAAGAGGCTTCCGCAACGTTAAATGAGCCGAATTGCTCCGTCAAAAAGTAAAACCCGCTTTGCTCAGCCGAAAATGCGGGGTGTCTGTCCTCGCCCTCAAAAGCGGTTAATTGTGTATTTTTTTTCGTTTTTGCATCAAACAACCACACGTCTCGCGTAACGCTTGAGCGATGCCTTTTTCGCCAATTATCCTCGTAACCTTTCCAATCGTGATACAAAATTTTTGAACCGTCTTTGCTCACGTCTGCATAAAGCGCGACATTCGGCATCAACATTTTCGGGCGACCGCCGGAAACGGGAACGGCATAGAGTTCGGAAAAACCACCGACGGGAAATTGCAAATTTTCCGCCAAATCTTCTGCGCGTGCCTCAAAGTACACCTCTTTATTGTCGGCAGAGAAAGTTGCGGGAAATTCCGCTCCGGAGTGATAAGTAATCCTTTGCGCGTCTCCTCCTTCGGCAGAAACGACAAAAACATCGTAACCGCCGTAGCGATTCGATGCAAAAGCAATCATTTTGCCGTCGGGCGACCACACCGGACGAGTATCGTGCGAATCGTGCGCAGTGAGTGCAACTGCGTCTCCGCCGGAAGATTTTACCACAAAAATATCGCCTCGGTAGGTGAAAGCGATTTTTTCACCATCGGGCGAAACGGCGGGATATCGAAGCCAAAGCGGTTCGGAAAATGCCGTGAAAAATGAGCAAAAAAGCAAGGTAAAAAGAGCCAAAAAATGTTTCATAGAACATGATTTTGATGATAAAAAAAAATAAACGTACTCAGTATTTTTTACTTTTTCCCGACAAAACGCACTTTGAAAGTGTATTTTTCGGAATAAAATTTTTTAAGCTAAAACCCAAAAATTCGCGACTCTTTCTGACCGCCCTTGTTTGTGTCTCCACAAACGACTTGCTGTGAAAATGAAAAAGTCGCTTGTGAGGACACAAGCAACGGCGGACAGTCGCTTGTGAGGACACAAGCAACGGCGGAGGACAGTTGTTTTTGCCAAACTTTATTCCGCATAATTCTCAGTCGCTTTTTGAATCCCGTAAAGTTAAACAGTTTCAAAATTTTGTAATGAATTTCTTCTAAAAATACAACATTTTTTAAGTAAAAAACTTATTTTGACAAAATAAAATTGCAACTTAAGCCCAATTGCGAACTTATTCCCTTTCGGGTGATAATTTCGTACTTCTTAGTAGTACGATTTTCCAAAATTGTGCAGGCGAATTGGATTTTACTGCGGTTCTGTTACTCAAAAGGGAATAATTTAAAATACGTTTTTAGCACTAAAAAGGGAATAAAAAAATGTAACTGTTTAGCCCGTGTGTATCGCGAGCTTTAGCTTGCGACTTTACAAAAATTCAAAAACGCACATTACATCAATCAAAATGAAATTTTATTTTTCCTTGCACGGGTGCGTAAAAGATATTTTCGGAAGACTGTGAGGCTGAATAATTTTTATTTTTTTTCAAAATAAGCCCGAATTGGCAAAAAAGATTAAACTTTTGAGGAAATATTACGTATAAAAATCGAAAATCAATGCTGTTCAATGTTTAAATTCAAAACTACAATGAAAAGGTCATTTTACACAATTTTGTTAATTTTCAGCATTTTAACGAATGCCGATTTGCTTTTTGCACAGGTTGACCCTTCCTATTTTGTTTTTGCAGGCACCTACGGAGGCAAAAATTATTACATCAGCAATTATGCCGATACATGGGACAATGCCGAAATGCTTTGCATAGCCAACGGCGGCTATCTCGCTGTCCCGAACGATGCCGCCGAAAACATGTTCATTGCCGGATTATACACAGCTTACGGCTCGGGTTGGTTGGGTTTGAACGACATGGCAACGGAAGGCACTTTGGCTCCGAGCAACTGTGAAGCTCTTGCTTTCACGAATTGGAATCCGGGCGAACCGAACGACTGCGGCGGCTGTTGCGGCTCACCCGCTTTGGGTGAAGACCACGTCGAAATATACCCCTCCGGCGTGTGGAATGACATTTGTTACGGCTATACCAAGTTTTTTGTTCTCGAACTTCACGATGCAACCGTATGGAACGGCGGTTCCGCCGATTGGTTTGATGCCGCCAATTGGAGCAACGGCGTACCGAATGACAGCAAATCCGTCATCATTCCTCTTACGGCTAACAATCCTGCTATCAACGCCAATACTGCGCTTCGGACGTTGGAAATTCAGACGGGCGCGACCTTAACCGTAACGGCAGGAATGGTTCGGGCAACAGGTCAAAATATCAATGTTGCGGGCACTTTGACCATGTCCGGCGGTACTTTCATTTTTCAAACCAATACTTGTAATCCTATCCCACAAAATATTGCCGGAACGGGAACGATAATTTTTAACAACTTGACTGTCAATAATATTTTAGGCGTTACGGCAACGGGAAATTTCGGCGTGCGAAGGTTGTTAGAATTACAAAACGGCAGTTTGAATTCTAACGGCAAGTTGACTTTGCTTTCCGATGCCTTTTCAACTGCCATGCTTGTCAATAATGCCTTTGCAGTCATAGGAGTTGCGACGGTACAACGTTTGGTTTTGCCTTACGGCGTTCGTCCTGCGGGATTAGGCTATACCTATTTTTCAAACCCGACCGATGCCGCCACAAT
>JBPOJO010000279.1:0-8108 GCA_052033485.1 Bacteroidota bacterium
GTGAAAGCCATTTTTGAAGACTTGGGCTGCAATGTCTATGCGCGAATCGACGGTTTTGTTACGCCCGAGGGGGAAATTATTGTTACCGACACGAATAACATACCCGGAATGTCGCCGACTTCCTTAATTTTCAGACAGGCTGCCGAAGTGGGTTTAAATCCGACACAATTTTTGAATCATGTCGTGTTGCAATCCATGTACGAGCGATATTTGTCGGGAAAAAAACCTTATCACGGTCGAATAGACTACAATAATACTGCGCGCGAAATTCGCAAAAGAACAGAAGACCGTTATCCGGCAGAATATATTTGTTTCGGAGACGATGCCAACGAAAAAACGTATGCGAAAGTTCGTGAGGCGTACAACTATGTTTATGCGATGGGCAATTATATTCCCGTCGTCATATTTCGGAGAGGAAAAGGCGAAAGTGCGCAGTTTTGGCAACTTCCGCCCTCATTTTTGCTTCGCGAGTCTGTGAAAGCAGTGAATGAAGATGTTGAAAAAGAATTGCACCCGATAACGCTTAAAGCAATTGAAAATGCAAAAGAATTGCTTGACAAATATGCGGAAGATTATTTTTTCAAACCAATACCCTTAACTTTAGCGGAATTGACTGCGAAAGGCTGCAAAGCCAAAAAACTGTTTAAAAACCATTCCGAACTTGATTAACGGAAAAAATACATGATGACCGACGAGCCTGTTAATGATGAAAAAAAACCTGCCCGTATTTCGATTACGGACGGTATGGACGATTTTCGCGATGAAGTGCAAAAATTTCGTGTGAAAATTTGGAGCGGCGACCAATCCTATGAAGAGGACGTAATTGACGATAAAGAATACAAAGAATTGCTCGAAAAAGCCGACCTGACGGAGGGCGACCACGAACTTTATCTCAAAAAATACCGTGCGAAAGCTGAAATAGCCAAAAAACTTGATGCGGAACGCTTCGGCGACAATGAAGCTCAGGAAGAGGAGGCGGAAGAAGATTTGCAGGCAGATGTACTCGGTGAAGATGAGGGGGAAAGTGATGAGGAAGTGCCCGAATTTTTGGAAAACGAAGAGGAGAAAGTGCCATTTGACCGCATTCAGCCCACTATTTCCGATGATGAGCGGTACAAATGGAAATCTAACTCGGCGCATTTCAAAAAGGAAAAAACCGTTCAAGAGCAAATTCAAGAGTTGATTGATGAGCAGCGGAAAGATTTCGAAAATTATCTCGGAAGCAACCTTGCCGGCAAACTCGGTATGCTCATGATGATTATCGGCTTCATTATCGGTGTAAATTACGGCATTTCGACGGGATTCATCGGACAGGCAGGCATTATTTTCATTGGTTTCGCGCTCGGCGCGGGCTTACTTTTTGCGGGTCATAAAGTTCATGACAAAAATCCCACCGTTACGACAACTTTGGTAACGGTGGGTATTTGGGTAATGTATTTTACGGTTTACAAACTTTACACGTATTTGGATTTGGAGCACGGCATGTTGCTGATGGCTTATTTGATAAATTTTCTCGTAACTGCACTTTCGATGGGCATGGCAATGTATTACAAGCGAGAACCTTTGGCATTTTTGTCAGTTCTTGCGGCATACATTACGCCTCTTTTTGTCGGAAATCAGGTCAATATCGGCGATTTTTATGCCTATCTTTTCACATATTTGCTGATAATAAACATTGCTTTGATGTACGTCGCGAATGTGATGCAATGGCGAACGGTGAATTTAGCAACTTTCGGCGCGTCATTTTTCATTTTATCCGTTTGGGTTTTATTTTTAATGAATCCCGAAACGGAATTACAGGAAGCATTGTTGTTTTCAAGTCTTTATTTTGTAGCCTTTTATGTGATGAACATTGTTTATACGATGCAGCATCACAATCCTTTGGCAAAATTTAATCGGGAATTGTTGTTGGCAAATACGGTTTTTTACATTGTTTTTATTTTGAAAATAAACATTCATGCAGAAACAGGCGTTGGTACAATGGGGCTTTTTTACCTTTTTCAAAGCAGTTTAAGCAGTGTTTACGCTTATATTTTGTACCGAAAAGAAAGACTTGATGAACATGAAGAACTGTTTGAGCAACTTCTGTTATTTTCGATTATCTTTTTGAATTGGTCTTTATTCTTAATTTTTGACATTCCTACCTTGCATTTTATTTGGAGCGCGGAGGCGGTAGTGCTGATTTATCTTGCCTTGCGCACAAGGGTTGAAATTTTGTTTAAATCAGCTTTGATTTTGACATTGATGTCTTTGAGTGCGATGGTGATTTGTTGGTGGAAAAATTATTCAAATCCGTTTTTGGATTTTATGGCAAATGATGCCGTTTTTCACACGCTGATTTCCGTTGTCTCTATATTGCTGATGTTGGCAGTGATTGCGCGCGAAAAGCACGTTTTGACAAATTATTATGAGGGGCTGATGGCAGAAGAAGGGGCTGACAGAGCGGCTTTGGAAAAAGAAAAGAAAATTGAAACAGAGGAATTTGAGAATCAGCAGATATGGTTTTTCAATTTGCATGCTTTTTCTGACGTTTTACGAACGCTTTTTATTATGGTGTTTTTTATCAACGGAAACATCGAATTTGCCGTTCACACGCCGAGTAATTTTGGCGGGAATGACCTGAGAAAAATTGTTTGGGGCATTTTTAATACAATTTTTATACTCGGTTTATGGCTTACGGCTAAAAAATTGCGCTTGCCGAATTTGAAATCCAATGCCGGTTTTTTGATTGTGCTTTCTGTAATTACCTATTTTTTCATGGGAACGGGCAGTGCGGTGAGCTTGCGCAATCAATTTTTGATGAGTGATGCCTCCTTTTTTCCGTTCTTTTTGCATTATTTTGATATTTTGCTCGGCATGGCAGCCTATTATTTGTTATTGCATGAATCACACAAAGAATCCGGCGACGACAGTATGGGTTTTTCTATACTTGCCTACCTCGGTTGTTTGATTGCGACGATACATTTAAGCATTGAACTCGACCATTTTTTTGTGCTGACGGGCTATTTTGACGGCGTGAAAATAGAAGATATTTTGCACACCTCACATTTAGTCGGCTATTCTTTGCTTTGGACAGTTTCTGCTTTCGGAATTTTAATTTTGGGTATGCGCTTCAAAATCAAGGAGTTACGAATGTACGGCATCTCTTTGTTTTTGCTTGTAATACTTAAATTTTTCGCATGGGATTTTTGGCAAATTGACAAAATCGGCAAAATTATCGCCTTCATTGTCATTGGTGCTGTTTTGGTAGCTGTTTCTGCAATGTACACACGCTTGCAAAAAATGCTTATAGAGGGCGAAATTTCTGCTTTGACAGGAGCAAAAAGAACCGAAACAGACTCGGAAACAGGGGAAAATGCCTCTCGAGAAAATTAACAAGAGACATTTCGCCTTTGTATGTGTCTTCACTGAAAACTGTTAATTGTTGATTAACAGTCGTTTGTGAGGACACAAACAACGGCGGACACAAACAACGGCGAAGTCGTTTGTGAAGACACAAACAACGGCGGACACAAACAACGGCGAAGTCGTTTGTGAGGACACAAACAACGGCGGACATAAACAACGGCGGACACAAACAACGGCGGACATAAACAACGGCGGACACTAACAACGGCGAATGGCTTAACTTCGCCACAAATAAGGAAAAAGTATGCAGCCGGTAACTATCACAATCACGTCTAACGCGCCGATAACCGCAAAATTTCCGTAACTCACCGACCAAGAAAGTCCGTCAATGGCATTTTTGGAAATTTTAATCAAAACAAGCAAAATCGGAACGATGACAGGAAATCCCAAAACACTCATTAAAGTCATGTTATTGCCTGCTTTTGACGCTATTGCCGCAATCATTGAAAAAGCAGCACCCAAACCTATTGACCCCAAAATGATATTTAGGACAAAAAGTCCGATGTCCTGCACCGGATTGCCCATCACGAAAGCGTAAAACGCGAAGCCGCCGAGAGACACAAAACACAGCAAAAGACCGTGATAGACCATTTTTGCCAAAATAATTGCCGTCGGATGCGCGAGAGTATATTGATAAATCAAACGCCCTTCCGAAACGCCGAGAAAACTTTTTGCCGTCGTACTGATAGCTGAAAAAAGTATGACTATCCAATAAAGCGCATTCCAAGTGGAGGGAGAAATGTCGGAACGTTTGAGTTTGAAACTTAAATAACAAATAAAAATCGTCGCCGCAAGATACAGCAAAACACTGTTCAAAGCGTGCCGATTGCGCCATTCTGTCAGTAGTTCGTATTGCAAAAGTGCTTTTATGTTGAACATTTTTTTGAATTTGGGCAAAAGTCGAATTTTTTTCTTTGACAAAAAAATCTTTAACAAAAAACTTTCATTTAATCCCTCAAAAATCTCGCTTCATCGGGCGAAAAAATCTTCAATTCGGTCTGCAATATGTTTTAACACTTGCACACGAGCGAATTTTTTATCCTCCGCTGCAATGATTCGCCAAGGCGCATCGGGCGTACTTGTCCGAATAATCATATCTTGCACCGCAAATTTGTAGTAATCCCATTTTTCGCGGTTTCGGTAGTCTTCCGGCGTAATTTTATAATTTTTGTAGGTAATACTTTCCCTTTTATGAAAACGGCGAATCTGCTCCTCAGGGCTAATATGCAACCAAAATTTATGTAAAATTACATTTTCTTGTGTTAATTGATGTTCAAAATCAACAATTTCTGAAAAAGCTCGTTCCCATTCTTCTTCTGCGGCAAAACCTTCAACTCGCTCAACAAGCACTCTGCCGTACCAACTCCGGTCAAAAATTTTACAATGCCCGCGAGAAGGCAAATTTTTCCAAAATCGTCGCAAATAGTGATAGCGTTTTTCTTCCTCCGTCGGCGCAGCCGTGTTTGTAACCTCATAATATTGAGCGTCCATCGCGTTTATCAAACGTCTGACCGCACCGCCTTTGCCCGCAGCGTCCCAACCTTCCATGACAATGATGTTAGTAATGCCCTTTTTATGACATTTTGTCATGGCTGCTGAAATTCTGTTTTGTTGACTTTTGAGCAATTTATCGTATTTTTCATAAGCAATTTTTTGGCTCAAATCGATTTCGTCAAGAATATTTTTTAAGCCCGAAGAAATGTCAATTTTTGACGAAACAAGTGCTTCCCCCTTAGATAGTTGAGGGTAATTGTCAGCTTTGTAGCGCAATTCGCTCAATAAAATTTTGGCAACGTGTAAATCCCGCTCCCTAAAATCATTGCTGTCAATCAAATGCCAACGACTATTCGGTTTGTCTGTTTTTCGAATAAATTCTTCTGCATTTTCTATAAATTTATCATAATTTTTAAACAAAATCCAATCTTTTTTTTGCACCCACCAATATTTATCGGGATTTTTTTTAGCTTTTTTAAGTCTTTTTTTTAATTTATCCTTGCCGGTATGCAGCCAAAATTTTAAAAAAACTGTCTGATTATCCGAAAGCGTAGATTCAAAAGCGAGAATTTCTTCGAGTTCATTATTCAAATCTTTTTCGCTTACATTGCCGAGAAGTTTTTCAAATAAATAATGACTGCTCCAAGCATTGATAAAAAAAGCAATTTCTCCTTTCGGCGGCAAATTGTTCCAATATTTCTGAAAATCGTGAATTTCACCGCTGAATTGTGGTGTTTTGTACGGAAAAACCTTGCTTGACAAGTAGTGTGCATCAAGCCATTCATAAAATTTATTCAGCATTCGGCTCGCCGCAATTCCGTCATCGCCGGCAAAAACAACGACTACAGAAAAATTTTTTTGCAGTAAATCATATTGCAATCGCAACATTTGAGTTCGCAAAAGTTCAATTTCAGCTTCGTATCGGGCATTGTCCGTAGGTATTGTTGTTAAAAGTTCTTTTAACATAATTTTACAAAATGAAATTTTATTAATTATTTTTAGATTTTTTCAAATCTTTGCCAACTTTATATTCTGCTCAAAAATACACATTTTTTATGAAAATACTTTAATCATTGTGCGAATACTGAACACAATCACCAAAAATGCCACCGCCAACAATGCGACTTTTTGCGGCAATAGCCCCGCCAAACGCGCTGCAATCGGTGCCGCGAGGATACCGCCCAAAATCAAACCCGCCACAATATGCCAATTACTGATGCCCAAACCTACAAAAAAAACCACCGACGCGGCAAGGGTAACAAAAAATTCTGCCAAACTGACTGTTCCGACCACATAACTTGATTTTTTCCCGCGAGCCAATAAAGTTGATGTTACAATCGGACCCCAACCGCCGCCGCTGAAAGCGTCCATAAAACCGCCGATAAAGCCTAAAATGCTGACATGGTTAACTTTTTTCCTTTTGATTTTTTCTTCAAATGCCAAAAAAATTAAGCGGCAACCGATTAAAAAAGTATATAATGAAAGTAAACCGTAACTGATATTTTCGTAGTGATTGCCGAGCCAAAGCAGCAACAATGCACCCGTTACTGCCCCTGTTACGCCCGAACCCGCTAACCAATAGAGTAATTTTTTATTAACATTTCCGAAACGATAATGCGAAAAACCACTTACCGCACTTGAAAACATTTCCGCCGTGTGAATGCTTCCGCTGATTGCCGGCAAGCGGATTCCGAGCAACATCATGCTTGTTGCGCAAGTGATGCCGTAACCCATTCCGACCGCTCCGTCAACTAATTGCGCGAAAAAACCGACCAACAACATGCCGTAAAATTCATCGGGAATGACGGATAAAAATGTTTTCATTTCTTCAAAACTGAAAACGGAGGACAAGCCGAAACCGACGAAACCGGCAAAAACGAGCAATGTTAGCTGCAATGCACGCCTCTTATATATGTTTTCATTTTCTTTGCATTGAACGGCAGGAAGAGCGGAAAAAAATGTACTTTTATCCTCAAAATGCAACTGTTCGAGATAAAAACCTTCTTTTTCGGCACGTATGAATAGCTGCTCGGCTAAATATTCCGTTTCATGCGCATTAATCACAAAATTGAAGCCTCCGAAAGTATCAAAATCCGTTTCGCATATTTGCAAAGTCAAATATTTATTTTCAGACAGCAATTTTTTCCACGCAGGCGAAAATTTGCCGGCGCGAACCGTTACAAAGGTGCCGGGCTGCTGTCTGAAAATTTGCTTTGTTTTTTCAAAAGCAAGTTCATCAGCACCGAGTAAAAGCAAATGCGGGTGCTCAACGGGAATCCCGTAAAAAAAGCAATTCATAATTTTGCGGTCTTTTGAAGTGCAAAATTAATTTATTTTGGAGAACTTATGCCGAAAAGCATTTTTTTGATTTATTTTCACCCCAAATTGCGCTGTTTTTAAACTTTTCAAAAAAAAAATGCAGCTTTTTATCATTTATTTTTGAAATTAAAAAAATCCCCCCTATTTTTAAGCCGCCTAAATTACAAAACTTATTCAAAACGAATTTTGAGCAAAAAAATATCGAGACTATGCGTGTAATTCAATTCAGAGAGGCTCTCCGTGAAGCCCTAAGCGAAGAGATGAGAAGAGATGAAAATGTATTTTTGATGGGTGAAGAGGTCGCCGAATACAACGGTGCTTACAAAGTCAGTCAAGGAATGTTGGACGAATTTGGCGCAAAGCGCGTCATTGATACGCCGATTGCCGAGCTTGGTTTTGCCGGCATCGGTATCGGAGCCGCAATGAACGGCTTGCGCCCTGTGATTGAATTTATGACTTTCAACTTTTCGCTTGTCGCTATTGACCAAGTGATTAACTCCGCCGCAAAAATGCTTTCTATGTCGGGCGGTCAATACGGCGTTCCGATTGTTTTTCGCGGTCCTACGGGCAATGCAGGGCAATTAGGCGCGCAACACTCGCAAAATTTTGAAAATTGGTACGCAAACTGTCCCGGTTTAAAAGTTGTCGTACCTGCCAATCCTTATGACGCAAAAGGTTTGTTAAAAGCCTCAATCCGCGATAATAACCCTGTCATTTTCATGGAATCGGAAGTTATGTACGGCGACAAAGGTGAAGTGCCTGAGGAGGAATATACACTCCCTATCGGCGTGGCAGACATCAAAAAAAACGGTTCAGATGTTACCATTGTAGCTTTTGGAAAAATTTTGAAAGTTGCGCTTGCCGCAGCCGAAGCAGCCGAAAAAGAG
>JBPOJO010000578.1:0-38174 GCA_052033485.1 Bacteroidota bacterium
CATGTGGCGGAGAAATGAGGTTTGTCGGCGTGAGCTTTTTTTGTTTAAAAGGGGCAAGGGAAAAACAGTTTGTAAATAATTATTGAAAAATCGCAACTATTTAGCCGAAGTGTACCGCGAGCTTTAGGTTGCGGATTTGGAAGAAGGTATTTTGCAACAAGCGAATGTAAGGTCGCAAGCTAAAGCTCGCGCTACATTCTTATTCCCTTTCGTATGATAATTTCGTACTTCTTTGTAGTACGATTTTCCAAAATTGTGCAGGCGAATTGGATTTTACTGCGGTTCTATCACTCAAAAGGGAATAAGTTTTTCATTTTACGAAAAAAATACGCAAAAAAAGAGTAGATTTGCGGCAAAATATTTAATTTTCAAATGGGTTTAAAATGCGGTATCGTCGGTCTGCCGAATGTGGGCAAATCGACGCTTTTTAATGCACTTTCGAGCGCGAAAGCCGAATCGGCAAACTATCCTTTCTGTACCATTGAACCGAACGTCGGAGTCGTTACCGTCCCCGATTTTCGCCTTGATGTGCTCGAATCTATCGTCAATCCCCAAAAAGTTGTGCCGACCATCATCGAATTTGTCGACATCGCAGGCTTGGTGCGCGGTGCAAGCAAAGGCGAAGGACTCGGCAACCAATTTTTGGGAAATATCAGAGAAGTGGACGCGGTTATTCATGTCGTTCGCTGTTTTGACGACCACAACATTATTCACGTCGACGGAAAAGTGAACCCCGTTTCGGACAAGGAAACCATTGATTTTGAATTGCAACTCAAAGACCTTGAAACCGTCGAAAAACGCATTGACCGCGTAACAAGAGCGGCTCGCGCAGGCGACAAAAAAGCGCAAAAAGAATTGGATACCCTGCAAAATATCAAAGCTCATTTGGAAAAAGGGCTGAACGTTCGCGCCTATCCGCTTAATGACTTTGACCGCGAAACTGTGTACGATTTGCATTTGCTCACACAAAAACCCGTGATTTATTTGGCAAATGTTGATGAAAAAAATATTCACCAAGACAATGAACACGTTACGAAACTCAAAGAAACCGTCCGCGACGAAAATGCCGAAGTGATATGCGTTTGCGCAGCGATTGAGGCACAAATTGCTACGCTCGATGATGCAGACGAAAGAAAAATGTTCCTTGACGAATACGGTTTGACCGAATCGGGCTTGAATAAACTCATTCGTGCCTCTTATTCAATTTTAAATTTGATTACTTATTTTACCGCCGGCGAAAAAGAAGTCAGAGCTTGGACTATCGAAAAAGGTTGGAAAGCACCACAAGCGGCAGGCGTTATTCACACCGATTTTGAACGCGGTTTTATTCGCGCGGA
Organism: Bacteroidota bacterium; assembly: GCA_052033485.1. GTDB lineage: Bacteria > Bacteroidota > Bacteroidia > Cytophagales > Bernardetiaceae > JBPOJO01. Next base: position 1,338 of record JBPOJO010000578.1, read on the forward strand.
AGTCATTAAATTTGCCGATTTTGAAAAATATCGCTCCGAAGTTGCTTGCAAAGAAGTCGGCAAAATGAACCTCGAAGGCAAAGAATATGTCGTTACGGACGGCGATATCATGCACTTCCGTTTCAACGTTTAAGCTGAAAATTTTTTGCGCACCTAAAATGTTAAGTTTACTTTTTTCGGTGCAATATAATTCCTTATGAAACAATGTTTTGCAAACAGAATGAACACTTTTTTTTGATTTTCAAAAGAAAAATATTCTCGGAAAAACTTTAAAGATTGTTTTTGTGTTTGCAAAATGATAAATTGCGGCGATTTATTTTAAATTTCCAAGAGATGAGTAACACACCCAAAGAACTCAAATACACCAAAGAACACGAATGGCTTCGCATCGAAGCTGACAACATTGCATACGTCGGTATCACTGACCACGCTCAAAAAGAACTCGGCGACATTGTTTATGTGGATATCACCTCTATCGGCAAAAATGTTGCGGCTAATGATGTTTTCGGCTCTATTGAAGCCGTGAAAACCGTTGCCGACCTTTTTATGCCGCTTGCTTGCGAAGTTTTGGAAAAAAATGACGAACTTGATGCTAATCCCGAAATGGTCAATCAAGACCCCTACGGAAAAGGTTGGGTTGTCAAAGTTAAAATTAACAACGCGGCAGATGCAAACAGCCTTATGTCGGCTGATGAATATGCGGCTTTGATTGGCTAAATTTTTTTTAGCGGTTTTCCGACACCCCAAGGGTTTCCAAAACCCTTAGGGTGTTGAAAAAACAGCCTGAAAAAAACAAAAATTGACTACAATAATATGGGAAATTGTTCGACAGGCGGTTGCGGCGCAAAAAAGAAAGATGAAAATGAAGTCGGCGGCTGCAATAACAACGGCGCGTGCGGCACTTCCGGCTGCAACAGAATGAATGTTTTTGATTGGCTCTCGCAAATGGATTTGCCTTCCGAGTACATTTTTGATGTTGTCGAAGTTAAATTTAAGGGCGGTAGAAAAGAATTTTTTCGCAATGCAAAAAAAATCCCCCTGCATACGGGCGACTTTGTCCTCATTGATGCGGGAAAAGGGTGGCATATCGGCTCGGTTTCTTTGCAAGGCGAACTTGTGAGATTGCAAATGAAAAAATATAAGGTCAAAAACAACGAAAATCTGCCCGAAATTTTGCGTACTGCCGATGAAAAAGATTTTGCAAAATTTGAACAAGCCAAAAATCGGGAAATTGCAACCCTCTATCGCACCCGCGAAATCATCAAAGACTTGGGCTTGCAAATGAAACTTTCCGACATTGAATATCAAGCAGACAACACAAAAGCAACTTTCTTTTATTCCGCAGACTCCCGTGTTGATTTTCGTGAGTTGATTAAAATTTTAGCATCTGAATTTCGTATTCGTGTGGAAATGAGGCAGATAAGCATCAGGCAAGAAGCAGGGAGAGTAGGCGGAATCGGTGCCTGCGGGCGCGAATTGTGCTGCTCTACTTGGCTTTCCGAATTCAGAAGTGTATCAACAAGTGCCGCGCGTTACCAAAGTTTATCGCTCAACCCGGTCAAACTTTCGGGACAATGCGGTCGCTTAAAATGCTGCCTGAACTACGAACTCGAAACTTACCTCGATGCTTTAAAGGATATACCGAAAATTGAAGACCGAATCCTTACAACTGACGGAGAAGCAAGACTCCAAAAAACAGATATTTTCAGAAAATTGCTTTGGTTCAGCTACGATACCGAAAATAATTGGTACGGAATCCCTGCCGATGAGGTCGTGAAAATGATTGAACAAAACAAAAAGGGCGTGGTTTTGCCCCCGCTTTCCGAAGAATTTTGGCGAAAAGACTACGTGCCAAAAGTGCAGGAAGTGAAAAAAGATTTTGAAAAAAATCCTCATTTTGATAAAAATGACCCTGATTTTTTCGCTAAAAAAAGAAGTCGTCGGAAAAAAAATCCGAAAGTTGTTCGCGAGGAACAGCCGGAAATTCCCCAAAAGGTCGAAGTGAAAAACACAAATCCTGTTTCACCGCCGCAACAGCAGTTTCGCAAAACAGATACGCGCACGACTGACAACAGATTGAAAAAAGAACCCGAAAAACCGGCGCAAAAACTTCCCGAACAAAACGCGCTCGTACCGGCGGAATTGCCCGAAAAGTCGGAGAAAAACAAAAAAAGACGCTTTTTTAAGAAAAATTCTTCAAAACGTCATGAATCGCCGCCCAACACGTAAAACCTTGTTCAAAAATCCTCAAAACGTTAATTTTTAAGAATATTGCTTTTCATTCGCGCACATTTCGACAATGATTGCTATATTCGCAAATCTTTTGATTGTAATCAAATTATTGTCAATAAATTGATAACTATGCGCAAATACATTCTTCTTTTCGGTTGCGTAGCACTGCTTTTTGCTTGCAATCCGAATTATAAGAAAGCTATGATGAACTATCATGCCGCAGCATACAACACTGCTATTGTTCATTTTAATAAATTCCTTGCTAAACACCCCGAAAGAGCCGCTGAACTCAATTTCAGAATCGGGGAATGTTATCGCCTTTCGAATCGCATCGCAAAGGCTGAAAATCATTACAAAATCGCGAACAGTGCAGGCGGGTTAGAGCCGAATCTCAAAGACACTTTGCTTTTTTATTATGCTTTTGCCTTAAAAGCCAATGAAAAATACGAAGAAGCAGACGCGCAATTTGAGAAATACATTGCAGAAGGAAGCAATTCGGATTTAAAAGAAAGGGCACAAAAGGAACGAAACGCACTTAAAAATGTTGATGCTTTGCGCTTTGCGAAGTCGCTCACAAGCGTTTACCCCTGTCCGAGCATCAATTCCGATGCCTCTGATTTTGCCGCTGCCGTGCAAAACGGAACGCTTGTTTTCAGTTCCGCGCGCCGTCGCGAAAAGGTTTATGAGGGAACAGGCGCAGGTTTTCACGACTTGTACCAATTTTCGCTCACCGATTTGAACAAATGTGAGGGCAGCATCACGCCCTTTCCCGACAATATCAACGCTGCAGGTATCCATGACGCAACGCCCGCATTCAGCGCGGACGGCAAAATGATGATTTTTGCGCGAAGCGGTAAAGGCGTAAAAGAAGAAACAGAAAAAGAGGTTAGCCTCTATACTGCCTATTTTGAAGCCGAAACAAAATTGTGGTCTAATCCCCTGCTCGCGGAAGAATTGAGTTTTCCCGAAACGTGGGACGGAACTCCTTTTCTTGCGCCCGACGGCAAAACGCTCTATTTTTCCTCCAATCGTTCGGGCGGTACAGGCGGTTTGGATATCTACAAAACCACCAAAACTGCCAACGGTTCGTGGGGACGTGCGGAAAATTTAGGCGAAAAAATTAATACGCAGGGCAACGAAATGTTCCCCTACTTGGACAAAAAAGGGCGATTATTTTTCGCCTCTGACGGACACGACGGATTGGGCGGATTGGATATTTTTGTCCTCGAAGAAGGAAAAGTTCGCAATGTTGCCGCACCCGTCAATTCTGCCGCAGATGATTTTGCCTTAATTTACCTTAACGATTCGCTCGGTTTTTTCACCTCCAATCGCAGTATCGCAGGGGCGAAAGGCGATGACGATATTTTTAAATTTGTCAATGATTCCGTCAATATTCGGGAGGTAAAATATTATTTGCAAGGCATCAGCTATTGGAATTCTTACGATGATAAGGATTACAAAATTTTGCCTGAAGCCAAACTTTCGCTTTACGACAAAGATAAAAAATTACTTGTCTCAACCACTTCGGACATCAACGGAAAATTTTTCTTTGATACCGCTTTAGTGATGAATACGTCTTACAACATCGAAACGCAAAAAGACGGGTTTTTAGAGCGCAAACAACTGTATCTCACCGTCGGGAAGGGCAAAAAAAGAGAAGAATTGACTTCGATGTTCACAAAAATCGTTTTTGATACATTAGTTGTTTTGTCAAAAAATGTCATTGAAACAAAAGTCAATGACCCTTTTCCGCCCGAAATTGAAATTTTGTACGACTACAACAAAGCCAACATTACCAAAGCCTCTGCTGAGCTTTTAGACAAATTTGTGCTTTTCCTCAGTGAATATTTAGCCGTCTATCCCGATGTTTTGTTGGAAATGGGCTCACATACGGACGAGCGCGGAAACGACAAATACAATATGAAACTTTCGCAAAGGCGCGCCGAATCTGCCGTGAGCTACATCGTCAGCAAGGGCGTAGATGCGAGCCGTATCAAAGCAAAAGGCTACGGCGAATCGGAGCAAAAAGTTAAAAAAGCAAAAACCGAAGCGCAACATCAGGAAAACAGGAGAACGACTATCAAAGTTTTTAAACTCTCTGATTTCCGAAAAAAATAGATTAAATCGCGGGAACTTTTAATACTGACAATGCCCATCCGAACTAACATTTCGCAGAGAAATGTTAGTTCTTTTTCTGCCGTTGTTTGTGTCATCACAATACGACAGATAAAAAAAAGGTAACTTTTTAGCCGATTTGCCCATGAATGTAGCGCGAGCTTTAGCTTGCGACCTTACATTCTCGCTTGTTGAGGATACTGCCCTCCTTCAATCCGCAAGCTAAAGCTCGCGGTACACCTGCCCTCGCCGTTGAGGGTGTCTTCACAAACGACTGATAAAAAACAAAAAAAAGTAATTTTATCAGCCTGCAAATGCTAAAAAATTAAAACCGGCACGTTTTTTTGAATTGTTTCGCTAATCATTTGCCTGACAATTTGTATGAAACAAAAACTATGCTTGCTGTTCCTTTCCTTTTTTTCCGTCACTTTTGTTTTTGCTCAAAAAACACTGACCGTCAAAACAGACAGCGTTTATGATGCCGATTTGACCGAGTTTATCAGTGTTACGGAAGAGCAAAAGAATTTTGATAACCTTGAAAATGTTTATGGTGCCGACTTCAAACCCTTAAAAACATTTAAATTCACTAATCAGAAATCTGCTTTTTGGTTTAAAATTCGCATTTTTAATACTTCGGCTTTGCGAAATTTTACTTTTGTCATCGGAAAGAATATTGATTTTGTAGATATGCACACTTCCGCAGGGCAATCCGTGCAATCGGGGTGGCTTTTACCGATGCAAAAAAAATCTATCCCGACAAGTTATTTTGAGGCGGTTATGTTGGATTTGCCGCAATTTCAGGAAACGGACATTTATTTCAGAATCAAAAATAAAAGCGAATTGCCTTTTGTATTTTTGTGGCATTTGGAAGAATATGAAACTTGGACAAAAAAATTTACACATAAAAAGCTGAATGACAATATTTTACATTTCTTTTTGCAAGGAATGTTTTGGATAATTCTCATTTACAATGCGTTTTTATTTTTTGTCAGCGGCGACCGCGTTTACATTTTTTATGCCGGCTACATCGCCGGAGCGTCTTTTTTTGTGATGCAAAACGTCGGCATGATAACCGAATTTATCGCCACGGAGAAACCCGAAATGAGCTATTACATTCGTTTGGCGGGCGTTTTCGGCGGCGGCGTGAGTTATGTTTTATTTGCAAGAGTTTTTTTAGAAACTAAAAAATTATTCCCTAAGTGGGATAAAGCCTTAATTTTCACGGCTTTACTGTTTGTTGCACTCGGTATTTTGCTTTTTGCAGCAGTCGCATTTTTTTACAAAATTCAACTTTACATTACGCTCGCCTCCGCCTACGCGGGTTTGGTCTATCTCGGTTTGATAGCTTTTTCATTATTTCTGATTTTCAACAAAAATGCCAACCGCATCAGTTTTTATTTTTCGCTCGGTATGATGCTTTTTTCGGCATCGGCTTTGGTCGGGATTTTGGTGCGTTTGCGCGAACCCTCCGTAAATTTAGCATTTTTTATCGAAGTCGGGCTTGTGCTCGAAATTTTGGTTTTTTCGCTCGGCTTAGGCTATCGCATGAAGATGACGGAAATGAAAAAAATGCAGGCAGAAGCCGAAGTTGCGGCGATGCTCAAAGAACAAAATGAAATTTTGGAAAAGAAAGTGCATGAAAGAACCTTAGAAATTCAGCAGCAAAAGGAAGAAATTATGGTGCAAAATGAAGAACTTTTTCAACAAAAAGAAGAAATTTTGGCACAACGCGACTACATCGAAAAACAAAATTATGAATTAGAAGTTCGAAACAAACAAACGGAGGACAGTATTCGCGCCGCACTTGCGCTGCAAAGCGGAATTTTGCCCTCCGAAGAAAAAATGCGCCGATGGTTCGGCGATTATTTTATGCTTTTTTTGCCGAAAGATATTGTTTCGGGCGATTTTTTTTGGGGTGCTGAAGTAGGTGAAAAAACCTTTTTTGCCGTAGGTGATTGTACCGGACACGGTGTTTCGGGCGCGCTCGCAACCATGATTGGCTACGCAAAAATTGACAAAATCGTCCGCAGCAATTCTACAGAAAACCCTGCTGTTTTGCTCGAACTTTTGGACGCGGAACTCTCGGACATCAGTAAAAATGCGGAAGTAAGCACAAGTTTCGGCATGGACATTGCACTTTTGGTGATTGAAAAAAATGAAAACGGCTATACCGTAAATTTTGCTTCCGCCAAAAGACCCTTATTTTATTTTGATGCAAATAATCAAATCATTCATGAAATTAAAGCAACCCGAAAATCACTCGGAATAGGGCGAAAAGAGGAAAATCCGAATTTTCATAGCCTCAGACTGCTTTCGGGCGATTCGCTGTACCTCTTCACCGACGGTTATCCCGACCAAAACAATGCTGCAAGAGAAAAATTCGGCATGATTTCATTCAAAAAAATACTCGATGTTTTGGGGAATTTAGACATGAATGCACAAAAAGAACTTTTGCTCAAAACACTTAAAAATTACAAGGAAGGGACATCACAGCGCGACGATATTTTAGTTTTTGGCGGAAAATTGTCTTAAAAATGGTCAAAAAAAAACACTCTGAAAAATTAATTTTAGAGTGTTTTTTGTACTCGGTACGGGATTCGAACCCGTGTTTCATCCGTGAAAGGGACGCGTCCTAACCCCTAGACGAACTGAGCAAAATACTTGTGGGTTCAATTACGATGCAAAGGTAAGACAAAAAAATAATACAAGTCAAGTAAAAGAGAAAAAAAAATGATTTTTTTTTTACAGTCAAAGAATTACAAAAATTAATTATTTCGTAATTCTTTGACTGTTAATGCTTTAAACCTTTTCAAGAGCGTTCATAATATCGTTTTGAATGTCCTCAAAATCTTCAATTCCGACACTTAAACGAATAAAAGAATCGCTGATACCTAATTTTTCGCGCTCGGCAGGCGGAATACTTGCGTGCGTCATGCTCGGCGGGTGATTAGCCATTGACTCCACTCCACCCAAAGATTCTGCCAAAGAAAATATTTCCGTTGCCGCAAAAAACCGTTTTGCCGCCTCCATTGTATCTTCTTTCAAGGTGAAAGAAATCATACCGCCGAAATCCCGCATTTGTTTTGCAGCAATTTTGTGATTCGGGTGCGATGCCAAACCGGGGTAGTAAATGTTTTTAATTTTCGGGTGTGAAGCCAATTTTTCCGCAAGCAATTTTGCATTTTTGCAAGCCTCGCGGACACGCAAATGCAAAGTTTTGATGCCGCGAAGCACCAAAAAACAATCCATCGGGGCGGGAACTGAGCCGACTGCAAATTGAATAAATTTAAGTTGTGTCGCCAAAGCCTCATCGTTCATCATCAAACAACCCATGATTACGTCCGAATGACCGCCGAGATATTTTGTGATAGAGTGCATGACAATATCAGCCCCTAAATCAAGCGGATTTTGCAAATAAGGACTTGCAAAAGTATTATCCACCGTTAATAAAATATTTTTTGCGCGCGTAATTTTCGCAACTTCCTCAATATCAATGATTTTCAACAGCGGATTCGTCGGCGTTTCAATCCAAACCATTTTGGTTTTTTCCGTCAAATGTTTCGACAAATCTTGTGCATTTTCCAAGTTTACAAATTTAAAATCAATGCCGTAAGGCGCGTAAATCCGTGTAAACATGCGATACGTTCCGCCGTAAAGGTCGTCGCAGCAAATAATTTCGTCTCCTTGTTTAAAAAGTTTCGCGACAGCATCAATTGCGCCCAAACCGGAGGCAAAAGCATAAGCAAATTTGGCATTTTCTAAGGCAGCCAAACTCTCTTCTAATGCAAATCTTGTCGGATTTTGTGCGCGTGAATACTCAAAACCTTTGTGCACGGCAGGTGACTCCTGCACATAAGTTGAGGTTTGAAAAATCGGAGTCATTATCGCGCCCGTTGTCGGGTCAGGCGTTACGCCCGCGTGAACTGCTTTCGTTGCAAATTTCATTGCCTTAAAATGGTTTGTTTTGGGAAAAAATAACTTTTTCGTACATACACCCTAAGGTTTTTGAAAACGCTCAGGGTGAATGTAAGTATGTCGAATATAAAACGCTTATTCATAACGCAATGCCAATAAAGGCACATGCACAGAATACGCCACCTCTATCGTCTGACTTTTATCAAAAACTTTGTCAATAAAATCTCTTTTATGCGTAAACATGAGCAACAAATCGGGCTTATAGGCTTCCGCATAAAGATTTACCCCCTTTTTCACCTCATTTTCTCCGTTGGTATGAACAAAATGAAAGTTAATTTTATCATAATGGTAAAGCCTTTTCATTTGCAAAACAAGTTCGTCCGGCTGAACGTCGGCAATGCTGACCACTTTGGGATAAACAGGGTAAATATGAAAAATTTCAACAATCGCATCAAAAAAACGTGCAAATTTAATTGCTTCCTGAATTTCGCCGTCAACATTGATTAAATCACTTGCATAGCCGATTTTTGCAGGTTTTTTGAAGGTAAAATTTTCGGGAACCGCTAATACAGGGATATCCGCTTTTTCGATAAGTTTGGAGGTTGTACTGCCGACGAGGAGCTTTTTTAAGCCGCTCGCGCCTTGCGTACCCATGATGATGAGGTCAAATTTTTCCGCTTCTGCATAATGAGAAATTGCGTCCGAAATGTTATCGGCATCAATGACCACGCAGGAAGTATTGTTTTGCGTGTATTTCAGTGCCGTTAAAATGTCGTTGAGATGCGCAGTCAATTTATCTTCAGAGGCTTTGCGGTAGCGCGCAGCTCCTTCTTCTCCTTCTTCCCTTTTTTTGCCGGTCGGAATCAAAGTTTGCGTACAATGCAAAAAAGTGATGTCAAAGTGCATCACGTCAGAAAGTTGTAAAGCGTATTTAACCGCGTTTTGAGCATTTGCCGAAAAATCTGTCGGCACTAATATTTTTTTTATCATTATTTTCCGTGATTTTTTTCGTCCGAAAGTCTTTTTTTGAACAGTCAAAAAACGTAAGTATTTAGCCCGAGTGTACCGCGAGCTATCGACTTGAAATACAATTTTTAACAAGCCGCCTAAACTTCAGCAAAAAACTAAATTTGCAAATTCTTAAATGCAAAACTAATTTTTTTTTCGCAATTTTACTTATTTTTGAGGACAATTTCAAAAATATTGAAAGCAAGAGGCGCAAAAATAATTTGTTTGTTGCCTTTTTTGCCGCTTGTGTCTTCACATGCGACGGCGAAAATTTATATCATGCTAAAAAATAAAAAATGATAAGGTGTCAAGAATGCGGCTTCAAAAACGCCGATGCAAAACAAATTTGCGACAAGTGCGGCTCAAAAATTTATGATTTGAGTTCTGCTAATTTTAACCCTGATGCTTTGCGCGTCAATCACCCGACGGATTCACTGCGAACGATAAAGGTCATTCGAGAGGAAGAACCCGAAAAGGAAAAAACCGATTTTGTGCATCATCACACGCAGCCGCTCAGCGCATTAAATTTTGAGGAAACCGAAAAAAAATTTATGTTGGTGAATGAAAAAACAGGGGAAAAAATAACTTTTGACAGCGGTGAAAAATTGCGCCGCGACAATTTAGCCGCAGGAAATCAAAGCATTTCTGAGCACACTCACGCGCAAATTTCTTTTGTCAACGGTCAATGGCAAATGGAGGATAAAAGCACGAACGGGGCAACTTTTGTGCAGGTGAAAAATGCGGCAACTTTGCAAAAAGGCATGAGAATTATTATCGGCAATCAAATTTTTAAATTTGAAGAATAAATTCGGCATTCGGAAAGAGGGGCTTCGGTGAGTTTTTGCTGCCGTCCCTCAGGGCTGAAAAGCATTTTTTATGCCGTAAGTTTCTGCCGTAAGTTCTTGTGTAAAAACCTTTTGACAATCACCCGCCGCTATTAAGGAGCGATTTATCAACATGACAAAATCGAAATACTCTTTCACCGTTTGCAAATCGTGATGCACCATCACGACGGTTTTTTTCTCCGCCGTTAAATTTTTTAAAATTTTTACGATGCTTTTTTCCGAAACGGCATCAATGCCGGCAAAAGGCTCGTCAAGCAGGTATAAATCAGCCTCTTGCGCTAATGCTCGCGCAAGAAAAACGCGCTTTTGCTGTCCGCCCGAAAGAGCCGAAATTCCTCTTTTGCCAAACTCAGACATACCGGTCAGTTGTAAGGCTGTGTCGGCTTTTTGCCTGTCTGTAGCGTCAAAACGCCCGAAAATTCCTTTATGCGGATTGCGCCCCATGAGCACTACCTCCTCAACTGTTATCGGAAAATCCATGTCAGCCGCCTCTTTTTGCGCCAAATAAGCAACGCGGGCACGCACATTTTCAAAAGCTTGTCCAAAAAAATGCACTTGTCCTTGCGACACCGTCAGACGCAAAATTGCTTTCAAAAAACTTGACTTCCCCGCGCCGTTCGGACCGACAATGCCGCACATTTTTCCTGCCGGAATTCGGACAGACAAATTTTGTAAAATATTTTTTTCGCCGTAAGAGACGCAGAGATTTTCCGTCTCGAGGGCAAATTCTGTTGCTGTTGTCATTGCCAATGCTGATTTGTCTGCAAAATTAAATTTATTTTTGATTTTTAGCGGTTTTGAAATGAATTTGGGCAGAGAAAAAAAATGAAGTAAAAAAACGAAGAAGTCATTTTTTTTCAAAAAAAGCTTTTTTAGCACAGGCTGCCCGCCGTCTCTTGTGTCCTCACAAGCGACTTTTTCATTTGCACAACAAGTCGTTTGTGAAGACACAAACAACGGCGGTCAGATTTATTTTCACAATTAATTTGAACAAATACCCCCGCCGTCGCTTGTGTCCTCACAAATGACTTTTTCATTTGCACAACAAGTCGTTTGTGGGGACATAAACAACGGCGGGCAGATTTATTTTCACAATTAATTGAACAAATGCTTACAGTTGTAGTGTTGCAGAATTTAGCCGGAGAAAAAAACAAAAAAAAGCCTGTCGGTGCATTTTTTTGCCGACAGGCTTTTTTTGACAAAATTGCGCGACCCGCTATTCTTTTTCTTCAAAAACAATCAAAACTTCACCGGGGAAAATATCGTCGCTTCTTTTGTTATTGCGCGCCTTCAATTCATCAGCAGTGATGCCGTAAGTTTTTGCGACAGAATAATAGGTGTCGCCGGGTCGAACAGTGTATTTTAAGCCCTTAATTTTAGTTACCTAGCTGCTTTCGGGTTTTTCAACTTGTTTTTCAAGCCTCATTTTATTGTTGTACGCCGCTTCGCTGATAATCAATTCCATGCCGGGCAGCCATTGCATTTTATCGGCTTTGAGTTTGTTCCATTTGAGCAAATTTGCGGGTTCAACACGGTATGCTGTGCAAATATCCGAAAAAGTTTCGCCGGCAAGCAAAATATGAACCATAGGTTTCGGCTCGGGAACCGCCGGTTTCGGTACTTTTATGACTTGCCCTTCGACAATTTTGTCAAAAGTTTCTTCCCAACCGTTTAATTTGCGAAGCGTTGCATTTTTGATGTTGTAATCGCGAGCAATTTCGGAAATATTATCTCCTTTCTTAATCGTGTAGTAATCAACATTTTGCAAATCCACATTGTCTTCTTTTTGTGTCGGGCTGACAAAAAGTTTACTGCCCGAAGAAATGCGTCCGATGTAGTACGGAATATTATTCCAATCCTGCAAATCGTGAATCCAAAGGTTGTAGCGCGCCGCAATTTGCACCAAAGTTTCTTTTGATTGGACGATATGCACTCCCGCGCCCATAGAATTTGAAGCGGGAACAGGGATTTTTTTAATCAATAAAATTTGCTCAGGGACAAGATTGTCGGAGGTGAGCTCGTTCAAAATTTTAAGCTCCTGCGGGGAAATTTTAAATTTTTTGGCAATATTGGCAAAAATATCCCCCTGTTTGACCGTGTAAGCCTCATAACGCTCATAATCCTGTACCTCTATGTTAGCGGGAACGTCCATCGCGTCATCGGGGCGCAACCAAATTTTTTGTCCTTTTTGCAAGGGCGTTTTTTCGTCCAAATTATTCCAAGCGAGGAGGTCATTTTTTTGCAAACCATATTTTTTGGCAATTTTTATCAACATATCGCCGTCCTGCACCAAGACAAATCCCTCGGCGGGAATCGCAAGCGGATTGTTGCTCGGAGGATATTCACCGAGTGTGCCGACTTGCAAAACAGTGTCTTTTTGGAAAAAAAGCACCGTCGGGGCAATGCTAACATTGCGTTTGCGAATGTCCGTTTCCGTTGTCAAAGCGCGAGCAGCAAAAGCAGTAAGGGTTTCGTCCTTATTGATTTTGAGCCAAACATAACTGCCTTCGATATACGCACCTACAGGAAAATTTGAACTTGTGTTCTTTGCCGTTTCTTTGACGGGCGTTGTGCCGGTAGGCGTTGTGTCGAAATTGTAAGTGTTTGTCGTGCCGCCGGAAGTAGCCGGAGAACCGCCCGCGGGGGGCGTGGTATATCCGATGATGTTCTCTTGGACAGAGCCTGTATTTTTTATATGCAGTGGCTTAAAATTCCAAGAACGAAATTGTTCTTCCGAAATATTAAATCTTTTTGCAAAATCGCTGATAAGCTCATTCAAATTATTTTTAGCCAAAATTTCACCTCTTTCGTTAACGCTTGCTCCTTCCGGAATATTGGCATTACCGCTGTTAATGGCAGTGTTGCCTGTATTTCCGTTCCCTGCCGGTACGCCCGGATTGACGGCAACAGAAGGGGAAACAACGGAATATGAGCCGTCAGGCATTTTAAAACCGACCAAAAGTTTGTCGCCGGGATTTAATTTATCCAAATCTTTTTCGTGTGTATTAAGTGCGGCTAATTCTTTCAAATCAAGATTTAAGCCCGGAAAGTCTTTGTTTGCCCGCGCTTTAATAAGGCTTGCGTTTTCTCCCTCACGAACAGTTACAATGATTTTTTCGGGGTCTTTCCCGGACGCAGCAGGCAAAATCGGATTTGAGCCGTTATTTTTATTGTTAATGTCTTCTTTTGAAAAACCCTCATCAGTATCAGCGGTTTTGACGGAGGAGTTTGAATTTTTTGAGATATTCAACGCCTCATCTGCGCGCGGCGCGACTCTTTCAATCGGGTCAGGAATTTTGCCGGGGTTGAGGTCTTTTAACTGCTGAAAAGTTAAACCGTGTTTTTTGGCAAATTCTTCATAAGATTGTCCTGCATCTATCGTAGCCGTTTGCGCACTGGAAGTTGAGCTGACAGAAGTGTCGTTTTCTCCACTTGATACGACTAATTCTTCGTCCGAACGCGGTGCAACTCGGTCAATAGGGTCGGGAATTTTATTGGGGTTGAGGTCTTTCAACTGCTGAAAAGTCAAACCGTGTTTTTTTGCAAATTCTTCATAAGATTCACCGGCTTTTATCGTCGCTTTTTTGGGCGGGATGCCGGGAGAAGAAACTTTGTTATCGGAGGGTTTGGTATAGTCAAAGTTATTTATGGGATTACTCGTAACAGGATTTTCATTGCCTTCCACCATCTTCTCGTCCCTTTCGGATTTCATCACATCTTTATTTTCTTTGAGTTTTTCATTGAAAAGTTGAACATCTTTTTCAGGCTCATAGATGGGCGCGTTGGCATGATTGATAAAAGTTACGCCGTTCGGACGTGTCGCACGCAGAAAAATTTCGTCTCCGTCCTTCACTTCCGCTTCGTTATTAATATTGTTGAGTTCGAGCAGTTTTTTGTACTTAATGTTGCGAATTTGCGACACCTCTCTCAAACTTTGATTGCGGAGCTTAACGTGAGTATTGGCATTTCCGAAATCATTTTTAGGATTAAGTCGCAAAATGTAACCTTCTTTGAGCACTACGTCGGAGGGCAAATCGTTCATTTCACGAAATTTTTCTTGATAGTTTTGCTCATTCCAAGAGAAGGATTGCCAAGATTTTTTGTACCCATCATCTTTCCAAAGTGCGGCAGCAATTTGACCGACTTTAATTCCGCCCGATGCAATGATGACTTTTTCGCCCTCAATCTTAGCGGAGTAAAGAGAAATCTCATCTTTTTTCAAGGATTCAAAATCACTCGGTTTCGGGTAATCCGTCGCGTTTTGTGCATTTATTGCCCAAGAAAATAAGGAGAAAAGCAGTGTGAAAATAAAAAAAACAGGTTTTATCATTTGATTTTTTAGTTAAATTCATTTCCGGAAATAAAAAGCCGCAACTGAGGGCAGTTGCAAAGGTAAAAAAAATTAAACAAAGGGCAAAAATTTTGCCTTTTTAAAGTGTAAAGATTAAAAAAAATGACGAAAAACAGTTTGCAATGATTTAAAAAAAAATAATACCTTTGTTGCCAATCAACCACGTTAAAATATGTGCGGAATTTTAGGCAGTATGCCGTCAAGCGAAACCGATTTTTTTCAAAATGCCCTCGCGCGAATCGCACACCGCGGTCCCGACGGCTTCGGTATTTGGCATCAAAACGCGCAACTCCTCACCTTGGGGCATCGCCGTTTGGCTATTCTCGACCTCTCAGAGGCGGGCAAACAGCCTATGTCTTACGGTCAATATACCCTCACTTTTAACGGTGAAATTTATAATTTTATCGAAATTCAGCAAGAATTAGAAAAAAAAGGTTATCAATTTCAATCCCATTCCGATTCGGAAGTGCTTATCGCAGCTTACGATTGTTGGGGGACGGATTGTTTGAAAAAATTTAACGGCATGTGGGCGTTTGCACTGTGGGACGAAAAAAATAAAATTTTATTGCTTTCGCGAGACCGCTACGGAAAAAAACCGCTTTTTTACAGCTTTGACAATCACCGATTTGTTTTCGGTTCGGAAATGAAAGCACTTACGCCTTTTCTGAAAGAGGCGGTGCCGGCAGATAATTTTTCCTATTTTGTACAAAATCAATATCATTACGAAAGCACGGAAAATTGCTTAATTAAAGGCATTTACCGTTTTCCCGCAGGGGCTTATGCGTTTATCAAACCGGAAGAAAATGAGTTAAAACCGGTGAAATTTTGGAACACGCTTGAGCATTTGCACGCCGTTCCCGTGCGTTATGAGGAGCAAACGGAGATGTTGCGGGAACTTTTTTTAGATGCTTGCAAAATCAGAATGCGCTCCGATGTTCCTGTCGGCACGGCTTTGAGCGGCGGCGTGGATTCGAGTTGTGTCATTTCCGCAATGGCACATATCGGCAAAAATGCCTTAAAGGAGCGCGTTTCAGCCGATTGGCAACACGCTTATGTCGCCTCTTATCCGCAATCTTTCATTGACGAATCTTATTATGCCAAAAAAGTAACAGATAATTTGAATATTCCCGCAACTTTTATCCCGATAAATCCGGCGGACGGCATCAAAAATATTGAAAATTATTTGTATCTTTTTGAAGAACTTTATCCGACAACTCCGTTTCCGATGATGGATTTGTACGGCGGAATCAAAAAAGGCGGAACGGTTGTTTCTATTGACGGGCACGGCGCGGACGAATTGCTGAGCGGTTATGGCTTAAATATTTACGAGGCTTTTTATGACAGCGGTTTGAGTATTTCAAAAATAAAAAATTTATTAAATACGTATCAAAATTTGAACAAATTGGACAACGAAGAGGCTTCTCGCGTTTCCGGACATTTTGAACAAACTTGGGAACAATATTACGGCTATATCAAAATGCAAACCGGCGGACCGGTTGGATTGGGCAAATATTATCTCAAAGAATTGCTCGGAAAAAATGTGAAAGAAAAGCCGTCAGAGGGGCAATTCGGGCGTTTTAACCAAAAATTATTTACACTTTTTCATCAAAGCGTTTTGCCGACTTTGCTGCGCAATTATGACCGTTACGCGATGTCGAAAGGGGTTGAAATTCGTATGCCGTTTTTGGATTATCGCATCGTCAATTTTTGTTTTTCCTTGCCTTGGGAAAGCAAATTGCGCGGCGGCTATACCAAAAAAATCTTGCGAGATGCGATGAAGGACATGGTTCCTGACGAAGTTTTGTATCGAAAATTTAAAATCGGTTTCGGAACGCCCTTTGTGGAATGGATGAAAAATGAGTGGAAAGACTACCTTTTAGATGTCAGTCATTCGCAAAACTTTTTAAATTCTGACTTTATTGACGGGCATCAATTAAACCGCAAAATTCTCTCCGTTATTGCCCGCGAACAGGCAACTTTTGAGGACGGTCAGAATATTTGGCAGGAACTTGTTCCTTATTTTTGGGAGCAGTATTTTTTGAAAAATTGCCGCTAAGATTTTTCGACAAGGGCAAAAATACTTTTTTTGTAAGCATTTAGCAGGCGGGTACCGCGAGCTTTAGCTTGCAACATTACCGTTCCAAATCGCAAGCTAAAGCTCGCGGTACAATGTGTTGCAATCCGGCTAAATAGTTACGAAAATTTTGTTCTTTTTTTGCAGCTATACACACAACACGCAAGCATTTTATTTGATTTTTGAAGCCGGAGAAACTATCAGCCTAAATAAAAACAAAAATTTCTTTTGAAAATTTTGTTTTTGAAAATTTTGCGCATCATTTTTGAGGGCGATGTAATAAAATTTTGAATTTTGAAAAAAAATCAAAAAATTGCATCGCTTTTTTTTCGGCGGTCTGTCGTCAAACTAAACCCTTAATAAAGATGAAATATCTCTTTTTTAGCATTTTATGCACATTTCTTGCATTTTCGGCTGTGGCTCAAAATGCAGAAAGTATTTTGACAAAAATGGAATTTCGTGAAATAAAAGACTACGATTTTTCCAAAAGCTTTTCCGAGCAAATTATTTTAAAAATGCCTTTCGGAAAAAATAATTTTCTGAATGAAACCGATATTGCCCTCGTCGGTCGGGTAACGGTTACAAAAATTGAATTAGTTTATTCAAATTGCCCTCAGCCGGTAACTTTTGATTCGGAAAAACAGAAGAGCTTAAATTTGCAACGTTTAAAAATTTTGGAAAGTAAAATTCCCGATATTTTTAAAAATGATGCCGTCAAATGGGAACTTGTCGCGCAAACCGGTTGCGCTACTTCAAAAGAGGCTCGCGATTTGTTTCACGGATTCGTCATTCACTATACCATTCCGAAAAAATAGCTGAAGCATTATTTACGATAAAAACACACCCCAAAGGGCTTAGAAGCCTTAAGGGTGTGTTTTTATCGTAAAATATGCCACGTCGCTTCACTTGTAATATTCTTCCATAAAAAATTTTTTCTCAAAATATTGTTTGTGCCAACGCGGTTTGACAAGGTCTAAAAGTAAAGACTCCGCCGCACCTAAGGCATGAAAAGCCATTCTGCGGTAAGATTTGAGCGACATTCTGTCCAATTCGGCGTGCAATTCTTCATAAAGTTTTGCGGAAAGCGTCTGAAAAGGCGTATAATCGCTTAATTTGGTAAATTCTTCCGAAAATTTGTGCTTTTTTGCCGCCAAAACCGCAAATCGGTATTCCGTATACGAACTCACACCTGCGCGCCACGTCTTAAATGAAAAATATTTTCGGTCTTTTTCGCTAAGCATTTTAATAAATTTTTCACGCTCGGAGATGAATTTTTCTTGTAAGTTTTTGAAATCTTTTTGTTCTTTTCCTTCCAAAGCCGTCCAAAGCGAACGGCACACAAGCTCAAATTGTTGATTTAACTTTTCGTCCTTGTAAGGAAATTTGTAAAACAACATCCATGTGTCGTCGTTCGGGTCTTCCGAAAATCCGAGCGAGTGAATACTTTCTTTGTAATCCTTTCTGTCATAGTGCATTTGCAAAAAATGTTCGCCTAAAATAGTCAAAACATATTCGCTGCTTGTTTTTTGAATCGCTTCAGGTTTTCCGATGAGAACAGTCGGCACACCGCCGATTTCGGCAACGGAGAGAACTTTGGAGGAGAGCTGCTTTTTGCGATAAAAAACCTCTTTTTTGAGGTATTTGTCGTATCCGAGCTTTAAAAATTCTTTCGGCGGTTCGGGGTGATTGAACAGAAATTCGTATTCATCTTCGACCAAAAGCAGGGCAAACGGAACTTTTTCCCACTCAGACCACATTTTTTTTCCGTATTCTTTACCGATAGTGAAAGCCTCTTTGAGGCAAATTTTATCTCTTTCATCAACTTTCGGAAGGGTATCTTGTTGTGCCAAAGCCGAAAAAAATACCGCAAAAAATAAGCCGAACAGCATAATTTTTTTCATGGACAATTGAATTATGTTTAAAAACGGTGAATGTAAGAATTTTCCAAAAAAAATGCAAATTTTTAGTCAAAAAATTCGATAAAATAAAAAAAACTCCCCTCGCATGCGCGAAAGAAGTCCCTTTAAAAAACACACAAGCGTTTTTGCCCCGTCTCAAATTTTTTATCAGTTGATTTCTTGCCTTTTCGTTTCGTCGCGTTCTTTTGCAAACATTTCGAAAGAAATGCCGGTATTTGCCAAATTGCTCGTTGCGCGGCTGACAAGTTGTCCTTTTTCGTTTCTGATTTCTGCTTCGGCGTTGATGATGGTTTTTCCGAATTTAATGATTCGCGATTTTGCCCTTATTTTTTCGCCTACGGAGGCTTTACCGAGATAATCAATCGTCAGATTTGCGGTCAAATAGAGGTGTTCTTTGCTTTGAACCGTAATTAACATACCGATAATGTCATCAAGAATCGCTGCGTGTGTGCCGCCGTGTAAGAAATTGAGCGGATTTGTCATGTCTTCACGCACGATATATTCGACTTCAGCCTCTTGCTGCGAAACAGAAAGTAAACGTCCGTTGAGCCATCGCCCTAAACTCGGTTTGAGATTTGCTTCTTCGACAGTTTTTCCGACCAATTCGGAAAAAAATTCAAGTAATGTGGTCATGTTTTTGCTGTTATGCTTGCATAATATTTTAGCCAACAAATCGGTTAATAAATTTGTTCGATTTTAGCTTTTTTTGTAACTGTTCAAGCAACGAACTTCGTCCGTTAAATTATGCGTAGAATATCGGACTGAAACCCGTTGTACATTTTCTAAGGCTGCGCTGCATTTCTAAATTTTCCACTTTTTGTGCATCATAAAAACAGCTTGTTCAATTTTCTTAAAATCATCTTCCGCAATATCTTTTGCAATCAATTCGCAAGGTTCGTCAATGATAATTTCGCCCTCAACAATTTTCATTTTCGGCAAGCCGTCGCAATCATTCACCTCAACGGGCGCGTAAGCTTTTTGAACGTCTGACATGGATTGCAAAATATTAGCGGGTTTTTCTTTACAATGATTGATGACGCGCAGAAGGAGTTCAACAATGATTTTTTGTTCTAAAATTTTAATTTTAACATCTTTATTTTTGGTTTGTTTATAGGCGAGAATTTGCAAGTAGCTGTATTCAAGCCAAGCACCGACAAGTATCGCAACGCTGAGGTGCTCTTTGTCAAGCCCCGTTAATTCGTAATTTGAGCGGTCGTAATTTAAGGTGCTGAGTTGCAAAATTGAATCAAGCGTTGCGATTTCCACTTTTTCTTCATTTAAAATGGTCTTCAAAGTTTCGTCTTCAATATGTTTAGGCAAGCCTAAATCAGCCTTAACAATTTCAATATGTTGCAGTATTTTTCCGAAATCTTTAAATTCTTTATGTGCGGCGGCGTAGCCGAGCGAGGCGGTGAGCATTCCTAAATTGACCGATTTATGTAAATCATCGGCTTTTTTGTACTTTTCACTCGCCGGCAAAACAAAATTCAGGTATTGATGTCCCGAAAGCGGAATGACCGCAATGGCTTCAAGTGAGTGAGGAATTGACTGTATAATTTTGTAAACATCTTCATTATCGTTGTTTCCGCTTACAATATATTGCAACTGACTTGTATCCGAAACCGCAAGACTGTCAAGTTTTGGGTCTTCGACAACGCTGTTTTGCTTTTCCGTGCAGGCAAAGCCTAACAAAAAAACAAGTATAAAACAGAAAATTTTGGTGTTTCGCATACAATCGAATAACAATAAAAATAATTTGCGGCAAATTAGCAAATTTGCTGCAAACAAAAAAAAGATTTTAGCTTTTTTCGGTAAAAATTTCTTTTTTAGATGCTAAATCGTAGCTTTGCAAATTCATTCAAAAAATAACACTTCCATGACAGCGGAAAATCAGCCGAAGAGAAGAAAAAGGTCAGTCGGAAACTCCGTTAATTTAAAGTTTTTCGAGGATAATTGGATAAGTTTTCTTGCAAACGCGGGCGCATTGCTTCTGTTTGCCTTAATATTTGCCTACCTTTTTTTTTACGTTTATTTGCCCGTAACCACGAATCACGACAACACGATTTCCGTGCCGAATCTCGAAGGAATGAGTTTGCAGGAAACCGAAAAAAAATTGCAATCCATGGAGCTGCGTTACGAAATTCTCGATACAGCCTACAGCCCGAATCATAAACCGCTTGTTATTTTGAGGCAAAATCCGCGTTTTAATTCGCAGGTGAAGGTTAATCGCAAAATTTATCTGACGGTGAACGCCTCTAATCCGCCTAAAATTACGATGCCGCATGTCATTGACCTCTCGTCCCGAAGTGCGGTGCAGTTGATTGAAAGCAGCAAACTGCGAGTCGGACAAATGATATATGTGCCGGACAAGGCGAAACACGCTGTTTTGCGCATCAAAATCAACGGAAAAGAATATTCGCGGGAAGAAATCAAAGCAGGAATCACCCTTGCGCAAGGCACTTTTGTTGATTTGATACTCGGCGACGGACTCGAAGACAATGATTTTGATATGCCAAACCTCATCGGACGCGATTATGACGAAGCAGAATTGTACATCAAAGGTATCGGTTTGAATATCGGTCGCCTCATTAATAAGCAGTTACCCGATAAAGAAGCGGGCACGGTTGTCGCACAATCCCCCGGCGCGGGCGAAAAGGTGAAACCCGGCACTGCGGTCGAACTGACCGTCGCACTCGGAGATGATGATGAGTAAATTTGACTTGAATGAAACCAAAAAACCAAAGTTTGACGAAAAAAAAATGGGGCAGTTACCCGTCTGTTTCCGTCATTTTTAATATCTCGGTAGCACTTTCTGTCGCCGGTTTTCTCGGGTTGCTTTTTCTTTTTGCAGAAGAACTTTCCGTTGCTTTGCGAGAAAATTTGGAGGTGAAAGTGTACCTGAAAAAAGACCTCAGTGAGCCTGAAAGCATCAAAATCAGGGATAAAATCGCGGAAATGCCTTTTGTTCGTTACGAAAACGGGCAACCTGCTTTGCGCTACGTTTCGGGGGCAGATGCAGAAAAAATGCTTATTGAAAAAACCGGTGAAGATTTTAAGCAAATTTTAGATTTTAACGTTTTGCCGGGCACATATTTCGTCAAAATTAAGCAAGAATATTCCGATAAAATTGCTTTTGAAGAGGTAAAAAATTCTTTCCTCAAAACAGAAGGCGTTACGGAAGTGGTGCGCGAGGAAGCCGCTTTAAGCGAAATTAACAACAATTTAGAAAAAATTGCTTTGGTGATGTTGTTTTTTACCTTTATCTTTGCCCTTGCTTCTGCCGTTTTGATTGACAACGCCGTTCGGCTTGCCTTATATTCTCAACGATTTCTTATCAGAAGTATGCAACTTGTGGGCGCGGAAGCAAATTTTATCCGAAAACCCTACCTTCAAAACGCCGCTTTAAACGGCATTTTGGCAAGTATATCGGCGACGATTATGGTTTTTATCTTGAATTTGCTGCTGACTTATATCACGGAGGACATTGTTTTACCGTTTTATAAATTTGTGGGTTTAACATTTGTTTTAATTATTTTGGGCATCGGAATCAGCACGGCAAGCACTTTTTGGGCTGTCAATAAATATTTGAAAAAATCACTTGAAGACCTTTTTTGACATGAAATCACCATCTCAATTTCCTTTTTCGCCTTTAAATTTTAAAATCATGATTGCCGGCATCGTAATTTTGTTGGTCGGTTTTTTAATAATTGCATCAGACAGCAGCGCGCACGGATTTGGATTTTTAGGCTTAACGCTCGGTCCTTTGACTGTTTTACTCGGTTTTGCTGTCGAAATCGTCGCGATAATGTATGCGGGAAATAATAAAAATTAAGGTTTTTTGTTCAACTTATCCGCGCTTGCGAAGGGCAGAATGTCTGTTGAATAGAAATTTCTCAAAGTAAATATTGACGCAATTGATTGCGAAAAAATGCTGCCCTTGTTGTTTGTTTTCAACGGCTGCTTTGTGCCGCAAACTGACTGCTTGCGACATTAACACTAAAAACGGCAAGCTGATAGCTCGCAGTACACTCGGCAAAACATTGTTACGCAAGCTATCAGTTTGCGACATAACTGATAGCTCGCGGCACACTCGGGCTGAATAGTTACAAAAATTTAAGAAAAAAATGGCAACGTCAGAAAGAAAAAAAGCGGTTGTTTTTCTCAGTTCGGCTTCTCAACACTCGGCTTTGAGAATTTTTTACTCTGCCTTGACGGTTCGAAAATTCCAATCGGAGAGCGACACTGCTGTCTTTGCATTCACAGATGACGAAAAAACAGCCGCACTTTTGGCAAAAATTGGTGTTAAACCCCTTCAAACCGGTGAATTATATTTTTCGGAAAATTGCCATTTCGAAGGCAGTAAAAATTGCGACGAAATGACCTATTTTTTTTCAAAATATGATTTCGATTGCATTTTTTTGAAGGAAAATACTTATACTTTAAAAAATTTTTCGCCTTTATTTAAAATTTTGGCGCAAAGAAATTTTTTGCTCTACAATCTCAAGGGAAATTTCAAAACACCCGAAAGAAAATACGCAAAATCGGCTGCATTGCTTGTCAAAAAGGGAATTGCGGTTTATGAGGACACATTTGTAAAAGTGCCGCCCGAAACAAATTTGTGGTCGTCAGAGCTTATCGGCGTGCCGTTTTTGGGCAAAAACGCGGTGGAAAAAACCAAAAAAATGGCTTGTCGTTTGAGTAAAAAAATTAGGCAGGAAGTTTTTGAACCCACACTTTCATTCATGTTCGGCGAGCACGGCAAAATTTTTTCGGCAGTCGAATATTTTGATAATTACGCCGACTTTCCCGAATTTGACGAAGTTTTGAAAGATTTCGCCGCACACGCCCTCAATGCCGACAGAGCCGAAATTTTTGAACTTGCCGAAAAAATAGCAGTCGGAAAACTCCGCGCTCCTAAAATTGAATTTTTCTCCAAAAATGCTTTTCAGCGCGCTTGGCTTTCTTTCAACAAAAAACAATGGGTCAAACCTGATTATTCCTTTGACTGAAAAATTTTCTCTCGCACAAATGCCTGTCAGTCAAGTTTTTATTTCAAAAATCATTTTGTCAGAGCTAAATAATATGAAAAAAGCATCATTTTTAACGTTCGTTGCCGTTTTTTTTGCTTCCTGTTTCTTTTCTTCCTGCAAATTTTATCACAATACAACGGCATTGTATAATTCGTATTTTTTGGCTAACGAAAAAATGCTCGAACTCGAAGAACAGATAAGTTCTTCATATAAAGACGATTACAATAATATTTTGCGCGTTTTTCCGCCCGTTGACAGCCTTACCGCAGCGGGCAACAAAGCCGCAGTGGAGTATATCATTGACAAAGCCGGCAACCCCGTGCAATATCACGAAAAAAGTAAGTGGGTTGACGATTCTTATTTGCTCATCGCAAAAGCGCGATTTTATGCCGCTGACATGAAAAATGCAGTCGGAACGTTCAAATATGTCAACACAATAAGCAAAGAAACCGACGCAAAACACGCCGCTTTGGTCGGTTTGTTGCGCGTATATACCGAAGAAGGGCTTTTTGAAAATGCCGATTTTATCATTGATTACATTTCGCGCGAAACAAATCCTTTTTCTGACGAAAACGAAAAGAACTTTTACTTGGCTGCCGCGCATCTTTCTCGTCAAAAAAATGAATTGGAAAAATGCGCGGATTATCTTCAAAAAGGCATTCCGCTTGTAAAACCGGCAAAAAAACGCGCTCGTTTGTTATTTCTGCTCGGGCAAATTTTTCAATTTCTCGGAAAAAATGAGGCGGCTTTTGAGGCTTTTAATGCCGTAAAAAATTCTAATCCTGACTACGATTTGCTTTTTAATGCCGAACTCAATGCCTCGCAAGTCATCACTGTGGCAGACCGACAAAATGTCGCCGATACGGAAAAAAGTTTTATAAAAATGCTTCGCGACGGAAAAAATAAAGACATGAAAGACAAAATTTATTTCAGAATGGCGGATTTTTATTTTAAAATTAATAAAATTAACGATGGCTTATCGGCTTTAAATCAATCTCTTATTCATACGGACGAGAAGAATAAAACACAAAAGGCTTATTCTTATCTTAAATTTGGTGAAATTTATTACGAAAAACTGCAAAATTTTGAAAAATCCGGCATTTATTATGACAGTGCGCGCAGTGTGCTCACGCCGGACATGAAGGGGTATGCGCAAGCCGTGAATCGCATTGACATTTTGTCAGAGTTCATTGCATTTTACAAGGATATGTATAAAAATGAAAAATTGCTTGCACTTTCGGCAATGACGAAAGAAGAGCGCGAAAAATTGTTTGAAAAGGAAGAAGCGGCTGAAAAAAAGGCAATTGACGACAAAATTGCTTGGGAAGAGAATAAAAAAAATCAAAATTCGGCAACAGCTTTTGCGGTGCAGGAGAAATCATGGTATTTTTATGATGCGGTTTCGATAGAAACAGGTTTGACGGCTTTTCGTAAAGATTGGGGCGAAAGACCTTTGGAAGACCATTGGCGGCGTTCGCAAAAAATCAAAAATGACGCGCCGAAAAGTGAGGAAGATAAGCTTGTACTCGACGAGGAGGCGCGAAAAAAGTTGCGCTATAAAGCAGTGAAATCACGTGAAGAGCGTGAAAAAATTGTTCCCAAAACAGAAAAAGACATCAAGCAGTGCAATGATATTCTTGCGTCTGCGTGGTTTAATATCGGAAAAATTTATTATCAAAAATTAAACGAAAAAAATCAAGCACTTACTTATTTTTTGAAACTGAACGAAAAATATCCTGATTTTGAGCCAAAAACCGAAGTTTTGTACATGTTGTACTTGCTTTGTAAAGACACAAAAAAATGTGATGAAAACATTTATGCCAAAATTTTGGAGGAAAAATTCTCGCATTCTGTTTTTGCGAAGCTTATTAAAGACCCCGATTTGCTCAAAGACGGCTCAAAAGGGAACGACGAAGTAACCGCCGCATATCAAGAGGCGTACTCAGCTTATTCCGAAAAACAGTTTGCGCTTGCGGTGAAACTTGCGGAGGAGGTTATTGCAAAATTTCCGAAATCGCAACTTGTCGACCGATTGCATTTTTTGAAAATTAATTGCCTTCCGCATACGGAGGGAAAAGAGGCTTACAAAACGGCTTTGAACGACTTTATTGAGAAATTTCCCGAGAGTAAATTAGCGGAAAATGCGAAAAAAATGTTGAATGCGGCGAAATGAGGCTTCATTAATATTTTGGAGACCGGACTGTCAGTGCTTTTGAATTTTTTAGGATAAACTGCTTATTTTCAGCGAACGTAAGGTCGCAAGCTAAAGCTCGCGCTACATTTTTGGGCAAACCGGCTAAATAGTTACCTAAACATATATACAATTATTTTTTTCCAAATCAAATATTCTGAAGCTTAATTATTCCCTTTTGAGAGATAAAAGCGTAGTAGAACGAAGGGCAAATTCCAATTCGCCTGCACGATTTGGGAAAATCGTGCTACAAAAAAATCATCACACGAAAAGAAATTAATATTGGTCAAAAAAAGGCTAAAATATTCAGTCCCTATCGGGACATTGGGTAATAAGAGATGTCAGTTTTCTACCAACATAAAGTGCCTATCGGCACAAATTACGCCTTTAGGCGTTGAATATTGGTAGAAAATATTTCACATTCTTTTAGTTGAGGCTGTCCGAAAAGTCAATTTAGGAAAATCAAAGCCAAATAAAATTTCGTTATTCCCGTTTTGAGCATTTTATTAAAGAAAAAAAAGACGATTTTGAGGCAATTTCTGTCAAAAAAAAAATCATCTTTGGGGCTAAAAATTAAATCGACAAAATTATATTTGGTTTGATAAATTTGAAACATGCTTTTCGGACACCCTCTTTATATTTTATACCCTTTCAGGTATTCGACTGCACGATTTTGGAAATTCCTGCTGCAAAAAAATACGACATTATCACACGAAAAGGAATAAAAGAGTTATTAGAACGATTTAGAAGTTACCGCAACATTATAGCACATGGCGGAGATTTATCGTCCGAAGAAACTGTTAACCATGACGTTTTTATAAAATACAAGGCGTTAGTGCTTAATTTATGTATGCAATTCAAGATAAAATGACCGATGGTATTCAAAATTCCTCTTTTCTCAAAAATTCTAAAAGCATATAAACAATGCTTACAAACAAATGCAACACTAAAAACTAATCCAATACGATTTTTTTGTAAATGTTTTATTATCAATAAATTACAGCAATAACACCATTCCGCATTTGAACTCATTCCTACGCAGTAGACAATTGCCTGTCTTCAATAATCACCCTTTTTAGACGAGTTAAGCAAATTTTTTTTTCTGACAAGCACTTCAAAAAAAAGTGAATGAACAGCAAGGAAAAATATGATGCTTTGCAAGTTTAAAGCTATTACCTTAAAACCCCAATCCTACCGCAATTTCACTTCTAATCCGACGTTCAGAGCAACATTTTGCATTGTTATTTCTTGCGCGCCGCGTGTGAAAGGCGTTGCAAAATTTGTTACGGAAGCGGCGGCTGACAAACGGCAACGTGAATTAAGCGAAAAAAGCAAACCGCCTTGTATCTCCGACGAAAATAAATTTTTTACCAAAACAGTTTCGCCTAATTGCCCATTCCCCGCCGAAGAAATACTCGGTTTTTGTGCCGATTGCTGCTCGCGAAGTAGACTCATGTGATTGACTTGCAATGCAAAAAAGCGCGAAACAACAGGCGATATTTCTTTGTCGTGCCGAATTCCGATGCCTATTTTGAGATAATCCGCTTTAAATGTGTATGTTTTTTCTTCATAATTATAAACCGGCGAACAATCTAAATTCAAATCTCCGGTTTTTTTTCGGAAAAAATCATCGGGCTGTGAATTTGCTTCGCGCACATTTGCCTGCTCATGTATGAAAAAATGCTTTGCCGAGGCAGTGAGCGATAATTTATGCGTCAAAGACGTTCTCAAACTTACACCGAGCTGACGCGCGGCAATCGTTTTCAGGCTGTATTTTTCGACCTTAATATTTTCCGGCAAATTAACATCAGCCGTGATAAAATTAGCCGAAAAACCGGCTTCAACTGCCGCATAAACATTTTTTCCGAGTGCCGAGGGCTTTCTTTTGTTGATAATTTCTGAATTTTTAGCTGAAATATTACCCACAAAAACTCCCTCCGTTTGCACGCCCGATGTCGTCAAAAGCGGTGCGGGAAACTCGCTTATCAAAGCTACATCTTTGAAAATATCGACTTCCGTTTTTGATTTCTCGCCTGAAAAAAGTTGTTTTTTATCCGCATTTAAAAGCTCATTTTCAGCCTTTGCGGGGAGTTTTTCAGAAGGTAATATATCCTTTTTATTCCATTCAGAAAGCGGCGTTCTGCGCTCAGATTTAGCATTTGAAGGACTTTTTGTTCCTTTTTGAGGGGCAACGACAAGTTTTGAAGTAACTTTTTCGGGCTTGTGCTCTGCCTCGTTTTTCAGTGATTTATCGGTATTATTTTCAATTTTTTCGGCAATAATCGCGCTGTTTTCCGAGCTGCCGAGATTGTTTTCGGGCAGAATATTTGCCTCATTAGCCTTATGCAAAAGCTTGTCCGACTTGTTTGTTTGTTCGTTTTTGAGCCAAAAAAATGCACCCAAAGCAAGAAAAATGAACAAAGACGTTAAAACAACAGCTCTGAAACCGAAGTAATTTTTCTTTTTTCGGGAAGTTTTTTCAAAAATCTTATCGAAAGCATCGGGCTGCGGATTCGCGTCAAAATCAAATAATTTATCGCGAAAAATTTTGTCAAAATTGTCGTCCTTGTCAGCGTTGTAAAATTTTTCCATAAACTTCAGGATTCGTAGTTTTTGATGTGAATATTTTGCAACATTTCTTTGAGCATATTTTTTGCCTTAAAAAGTTGCGATTTTGATGTTCCGACGCTGACTTGCAGCATTTCGGCAATTTCTTCGTGTTTGTAACCCTCTATGACATAGAGGTTAAAGACCATTCGATAGCCCTCAGGCAGGCGCGTAACAAGTTTTAAGATTTCCTCCGCATTGAGTTGTGAAAGCAACTCGGTATGCGAACCGTCCTCTTCGACAACTTTTTCGTAGCCGCTGACAGCCGTAAATTTTTTATTTTTGTTGTAAAAATTAATCGCGGTATTGACGGTTAAACGTCGAATCCAACCGCCCAAGGCTTCGGGTTTTTCTACCGTGTTGATTTTTTGAAAAATTTGGATAAAAGCCTCCTGAAACACATCGTCCGCGTCATCACGGTCGCGCACGTATCGCACGCACACGCCCATAACGCTCGATGCGAACCTTTTGTAAATAAATTCTTGCGCTTTTCTGTCACCTTTTGCGCAATCCTTCAGCAGTTCGGCATTTATCGTCATAATTCATTTTGTTGATGACAAATTTACGCAAAAAATAGTTGCCTGCCTTGTTATTTTTATTTCAAAAATTTAGAAAGTAGCTTTTTTTGTTGATTTCGTGCCGCTTTGACGGTATTTTTACATATTTTTGCAAATTTTTATTTTTCGGCATTTTCCTACTTAAAACACGCGGAAGCTAAACACTTGCTTTTAAAGACTTTATTACAAAAAAAAATTACATTTCCCAAAAATTTGCGGGCTTTAAAAAAAATACAATTTATTTGCGTTTATTTAAAATTCTTTGCTAATTTTGCAGTGATTTTTGAAAAAACAACAAGCCATAATTCTTGAATTTTAAACAATTTTCTTACGCTCAAAAAAACTGATGACAGGGTTTTTTTCGGATAAAATGAAAATCCGGCGCAGTGCTTGTTAAGGTTTATTTAGAAAGTCTTCATGGTTTTTGAAGAAAATAAACACTTGATTGTATGATTGCCGACATCTACTCTTTTCCGAATTTAAGCCAAACTAACTGCCAATTTTATGAAAATAGGAATAGTGGTCAATTCGTCTTGGAATATATACAATTTCCGCAGCGGGTTGGTAAAAACATTACTCTATAACGGTCATCAGGTTGTTGCGATTGCTCCGAATGATGGCTTTGTCAAGGAGATAAAAGAATGGGGGTGCGAATTTATTCCCGTCGAAATGGATTGTAAAGGTTCTAATCCTGCAAACGACTTAAAATTTACTTTGCAATTAATGAATGTTTATCGGGCGGCAAATCTTGAAGCCGTCTTACATTTTACGATAAAACCGAATATTTACGGCACTTTGGCGTGTCGAATGTTAAATATTCCTGCTATCAACAACATTACGGGCATAGGCACGGCTTTTTTGCACCAAAATTTGACCTCGTGGGTGGCGCAATTGCTTTACCGGATGTCTTTTAAATACCCTAAAAAAGTATTTTTTCAGAATGAAGATGACCGAAAATTATTTTTGAAAAGAAAATTAGTTCGCACTGAAGTAACGGAAGTTTTGCCGGGGTCTGGCGTTGATTTGGAGCATTTTAAGCCCGAAAAACCGACCCAAAATACAAAATTTACCTTTTTAATGATAGCACGTTTGCTCTACGACAAGGGCATTTGCGAATACATTGATGCAATTAAATTATTGCGAAAAAATCACATCGAAGCAAGTTTTCAAATTTTGGGAAAAATTGAACCTGAAAAATCACTCGGAATCACCGAGGAGCAGTTGAACGAGTGGATTAATGAAGGTTTGATTGAATATCTCGGCACAACTGACGATGTGCGTCCGTTCATCGCAAAAGCCGATTGTGTTGTTTTGCCGAGTTATCGCGAGGGCACGCCGCGCACGCTGATTGAGGCGGCAAGTATGGCAAAACCGATTATTGCGACCGATGTGCCGGGCTGCCGCGAAACGGTCATTGACGGCTACAACGGATATTTGTGTCAGGTGAAAAATGCTTTTGATTTGGCGGCAAAAATGACCAAAATGATTGCCCTTTCGCCGGAAGATTTGACAAAATTTGAAATCAACAGTCGGGATTATGCAGAAGCGAAATTTGACCAAAACATTGTCGTGGCAAAATACGCGCAGGCTTTGGACTTAAAAGAATGTAAACCCATGCCGAAAATAAAAGAAGAACCGGTAAAAACGCCTGTTTTTTCTGTTTTGAGCCTTAAATGAAGCGCAAGTCGGTAGGAATATATTTTTGAGGAAAAATAAAAAGTCGGTTTTTTACCGACTTCTTTTTTCAATTTTCAATTTTAATTTTGCGTTGGCTTCTAATAATTTTCTGTCAAAATCGTCCGTTGTTTCACCTAATTCGCCGACTTCAATTTTCAAAGCACTTTTATTGCTTAAGCCGGCAAAAGATTTTGGGATTAAGCCCAAAGAACTGCCCTGTACCAAATCATTTTCGGATATTTCTATCATTCCTTCGTTCTGTGTATGACTGATTCCGGCATGGTATTCCGTATCATTGATGTAAATTTCAATCATTGGTCTGATTTTCCCCCAAACTTTACCCTTGAAAATTCTGCCCATCTTCTATCACTATTTGATGTTTGAAATGCAGCGTTATCAAATCCCCGTTATCTCCGACTACACATTCTTCCCCTTCGGGAAAATAATCGTCTTTGTGCAAATAAACCGTGTATTTTGTCCCTGCCGAAATCAATTCGGGTAGGTTTTCGAGTGCGAGTGCGTAGCAAATTCCCCGCTCCGTCGCCAATCTTGTCATTAGTCGGACGCAGTTTTGCCAATCTTGTAGGGACATCTCAACGCCGGCAGCATAGCCGGTTTTGATGTCGGGGACGAAATTAATTTGCGGAACTAACATTGTTGCGGTGATTTTAGGGTTTCTGCAAAGATAAAAATTTTTCGGCAAAAAAATTCCGAAATTTTAAAAAAAAATTTTTTTCAAAAAAAATCGCCGCTGACGAGCTTTGCTAAAAATTTGCAAATTTTGCTCAACAATAAAGCCTGAAAACTTCGTGAAATCTTACGAGTTGTTAAGGGGAAAACATTTATCTCTACGGTTTTGTTCGTTCGGGCGCATTTATTTTAAATTAATTTTTCAAAAATTACCCAATCATATTCCCTTTTCCTATATTGCTTGTCAGCAGCGGAATGACCAATTTTCGCTCCGTGAATTTTCTGAAACTGACCATCGCCGATTGATTTCGCCACAAAAGTTGCAAAGAGCGGTGTTTCGGAAAATAAAGTGAGGTGTAAAGCGTGCCGAAACCTTTTAAATATTGCGTGTGATGCAAAGGCGGTTGCAAAAAAGCTCTTGCGATTTCGTCAATGCCTTTGTATTTTTGATAAAAAATTTTTTCCAAATGCTCCTCGCGCAACAAGGTTCCGCTCATATTCGCATACGCCAACCACTCAATTTGCGCTTGATGATTAGTGCAAAAAGCTGCTCCCGTGAATATCGGTGCCTCATTCGGCGCAATAAATGCCGTTTCGTAATTTCCCTCCGCATCTAAAAGCGTCAAATTATACGCCATGTGACTCGGCACGCGGCGCAAAACTTCTTTTGCTTCCGACACATTGCCGCAAGTTTCGAGAATGTAGCGTAAAATCAACGGAATACCGAAGCCCTCTCCGACCACTTTCCTGCCGCCGAAAGTCAGCGAAACACACAAACCGTCTTCATTGATACCGTCCAAAGCCCCCCAAATGCAATCACTGACGGCTATAACTTTTTTGCGCCAATTCGTACAAAGAACAATGCCCTCAAAAAGGTAAGGACTGTAATCGTAATTTCTTATCAAAACAGGCTCGGGATTGAACCAAACTAACTGCGAACAAGCCGACATGAACGCAGGCGGATTGTAAAGCGAAAGAAAACGCGCCTCCAAGTCGCCCCCGCCGCTCAGTGCGCACAAATGCTCATAAATCGGATACAATTCGGGCATATAGGTGCGCAGTGCGTTGCGCGAACTTACATAACCCGGTCTTGCCAAGTACCCTTCCGACAAAAACCACTTTTTGTAATGCACCCACAAACCGTCAAAAGCAGCACGCCATTTTGCCCCTGCTTTTTCTTCCTCTATAAATCGTATTTGTAAAAACATTGATGAAAAGTAAAATAATCGGCAATTTTGTCAAAAGAAACTTGTTTCGGCGTGAATTTGCAAAAAGAAATCGAAAAATGCAAAAAAACGACGTGTTTTAATTTTTTTAACGGCGAATTGCAAAGGATTCTATGAAATATAGCTACAGCCCTTGTTGATTTATTCGCAAACGACTGTAATACAATGTTTTATGTTTTTCCGTCCTTACTTGCGTCCTCACAAGCGACAAAAAGGTCATTGGTGATGACGCAACAACGGCGAAAATTTTTACTCAATTTCTATTTTACAATTTCTGACGCGCCGTACACCTTATTATAGAACACATTTTAAAAGATGATATTTATTCCCTTTTGAGTGATAAAAGCGTAGCAGAACGAAGGGCAAATTCCATTTCGCCTGCACGATTTTGGAAAATCCTGCTGCAAAAAAATACGACATTATCACACGAAAAGGAATAAACTTATTTTTCCCTAATTAGTGTACCGCAAGCTATTAGCTTGCGAAATTTAGGTTTTCCGAAGAGCCGGAAGATGCCGGCAATACTTTTTTTTCATCGCCTGACTAAAATAAAGGCTGTCAATCGATAAAAACAGCGAGCAAATTTTTATGAACAAGCCCTTTTTTCAGTTACCGACGCAAAAAAAAATGCAGCCGGATTTGCAAAAAAAAAAACATAAAAAAAATTTTTTAGAAAAAAATTGCAATCAAATCATATTTAATTTAGCTTTGCGCCCAAAGTGGATACACAATTTTGCAGAATACTGTTCTTTGCCGACAACGGCAACGGCGAATGACTGCAAAATATTGATTTTGCGCTTAATTGAAAGATGATTCAATAATCGGTTTCCGAAAATGCACATCAAAATATCAAAGGGGTTTGACATCAATCTTGCAGGGAAGGCAGCAGGAAAAGTGAGCAAAGCCCCTCAAACAGAACTGTATGCTGTCAAACCGGCGGATTTTATCGGTTTGAACCGCATCAAATTATTAGTTGAAGTCGGGACTCAGGTCAAAGCCGGGACTCCGCTTTTTCACGACAAGCTGATGGAAAACGTCAATTTCGTTTCGCCCGTGAGCGGAGAAGTTGTTGAAATCGTTCGCGGTGAAAAACGAAAAGTCCTTGAAGTTCGCGTATTAGCTGACAAAAAAACGGAGTATGAAGCGTATTCAAAACACACAACATCGTCCGTTTCGGGTCTTAAAAAAGAAGAGATTATTGATACACTTTGCAAAAGCGGATTGTGGCTCAATATTATTCAAAGACCTTACGGCATTGTCGCTAATCCTGTCGAAACGCCGAAAGCGATTTTCATCTCTGCCTTCGATTCGCACCCCCTTGCACCTGACTATGAAGTTATTTTCAAAGGTCAGCAGCAATATTTTCAGACAGGCGTGGAAGTTTTGAAAAAAGCGGGGAATTGCCCCGTGCACATCACAACGAACGGAAAAGCTGAAATTTCGAACACTTTTAAAGATGTTCGCGGCGCGGAAACGCACACCATCACCGGCAAACACCCCGCAGGAAACGTTGGCGTGCATATTGCGCATATTTCTCCTGTCAATAAAGGGGATATTTATTGGACAATCAACCCTTTCGGCGTAATCCAAATCGGAAAACTCTATCTCGAAGGGCGTTACGATGCGTCTAAAATCATTGCACTTGTCGGCTCCGAAGTCAAAGAAGCGCAGTATTTTGAAACTTATTCCGGCGCGAATCTTAGCAAGTTGATTGCCGAAAACGTCAAAGGAACGAACTATCGTGTCATTTCCGGCAACCCGCTCACGGGTACAAATGTAGGAAAAGACGGTTTTCTCGGATTTTATGACAATCAAGTAAGCGTGTTGCCCGAAGGCAATCACGCGCGATTCTTCCTCACTGACGGTTGGCTTGCACCCGTAAAAAATCGTTTGAGTTTTCACCGTTCTTTTGGTTTGCTTTCATTTTTGAACGGCAGCTCAAAAGAATATCAACTTGACACGAGTTTAAACGGCGAAGAGCGTGCTTTTGTTACGTCAGGCGTTTTTGAGCAAGTTCTCCCTTTTGATATTTTCCCGACTCATCTTTTCAAAGCTATCATGGCGGAAGACCTCGAATTGATGGAAGCACTCGGTATTTACGAACTTACGGAGGAAGATGTAGCTTTGTGTGAATTTGTCGACGTTTCAAAACATCACTTGCAAGCATTGCTTCGCAAGGGGTTGGATTTAATCAGAATGAGCTAAAAAACAGGTTCTATGAAATTTTTACATGATATTTTTGAAAAACAAAGACCGAATTTCGATAAAGGAGGAAAATATGAAAAATATTTGTACCTCTTCGAAGCCGGCGAAACTTTTATTTTTACCCCCGCAACCGTAACAAAAACACGCGGCGTGCAAGTGCGCGACGCAATTGACCTCAAAAGGCTTATGATGACTGTCGTAATTGCGATGGTGCCTTGTTTGCTTTTCGGTATGTGGAACGTCGGACATCAGCACTTTCTTGCGACAGGCAAAGAGGGCGATTTGATGGCTAAGTTGTTGATTGGTTTGAAAGTTACTTTACCGATAATCATTGTTTCATATACGGCAGGGGGCATTGTGGAGGCTATTTTTGCCGTCATCCGCAAGCACCCGATAAACGAGGGTTTTTTGGTTACGGGTATGTTGATTCCTTTGGTGATGCCCCCGACTATTCCGCTTTGGCAAGTTGCCGTTGCGACAATTTTTGCGGTAATTATTGCCAAAGAAGCTTTCGGCGGAACGGGTATGAACATTCTCAACGTCGCGCTGACAGCTCGCGCATTCCTCTATTTTGCTTATCCGACTGATATTTCCGGCAGTGTTTGGACGTATCTCGGCGGTGCAAAACCGGGTGTTGACGGCTATACCGGCGAAACCGCACTTGCTTTGGCAGCGGCGGCGACGAAGGATTCAAACCTTGTTGATACGCTGAATAAAGCCAATATGTCGTTTATGGACATGTTTTACGGCACTATTCAAGGCTCAATCGGCGAAACTTCCGCTTTGATGTGTATCATCGGCGCGTTGATTTTGATAGCCTCCGGTGTGGCAAGTTGGAAAGTGATGGTCAGCGGCGTACTCGGTGCTTTGGCGATGGGCTATATTTTTAATGCAGCCGGTGCAAATGCTTTTATGAGCTTACCGCCTCATTATCACCTCGTTATGGGTGGTTTTGCTTTTGGTATTGTTTTTATGGCAACTGACCCTGTTACTGCGGCACAAACCGAAACGGGCAAATGGATTTACGGATTTTTTATCGGTGTTTTCACCGTGATTATTCGTGTTTTTAATCCCGCGTATCCCGAAGGCATCATGTTGGCAATTCTTTTCATGAATGTTTTCGCGCCTTTAATTGACCATTATATTGTTGAAGCTAACAAAAAAAGGAGATTAAACCGTGCAACGCTCTAATTTATACATCATCGTTTTCATGGCTGTTACTGCAATTTTGGTTGGAGGCTTGCTCGCACTCGCCGCAACCGGATTAAAAGAAAAACAAACGGAAGCCATCGAACTCGACACAAAGAAGCAAATTTTGAGTGCGGTAATGACCTTAGAAAAAGGAGCGGACGCAAAGTCGCTTTACGGAAACCATATCGAAGGGATTGTTGTGGATATTAACGGCAATAAAATTGAAAAAGATGAGGAAGGAAACGCCCTTGCTGCCGATAAAATTAATATCGCAAAAGAATTCAAAAAAGAAGCGTCAAAACGCAAATATCCTGTTTTTATCTTCAAAAAAGACGGTAAAAACGGCAAAGCAGACGCTTACATTTTGCCGACTTTCGGTAACGGTTTGTGGAATACTATCTCCGGTTACGTTGCTGTTTCGGGCGATTTGAATTCCATTTTTGGTGCAACTTTCGCGCACGTAGGCGAAACACCCGGTTTAGGTGCGCGTATCAGCGAACCGGAAGTGCAAGCTCGTTTTAAAGGTAAAAAAATCTTTAAAGAAAACGGCGAAATAGCGTCTGTAACCATGATGAAGGGTGAGGGCAATAACTACGACAGTCAGCCGCATCAAGTCGACGGCATGTCGGGCGCAACCATCACCGCTCGCGGTTTGAATGATATGTTGAAAAAATACTTTGAGCATTATTCGGCATATTTCAATCAATTAAAATCAGCCGAAAGCAAACCCGCTGAAATCAACATGAATGCGGAAGTTGATTCTTTGCAGAACGACAAACCGGACACTACAAAAGTTGAGGGAGAAGCAACTCCCGAAACAAAATAAATTTTTGAAAGTCAATGCTAACACAATCATAAAGTTTCATTATGAGTACAACAGCAGAAGTGGCAGCAAAACCTGCCGAAGCTCTTTTTTCAAAGAGACGAAAAAAATTGATAACTGACCCGCTCGACGACAGCAATCCCGTCACGGTGCAAGTTTTGGGAATTTGTTCTTCTTTGGC
>JBPOJO010000003.1:0-16766 GCA_052033485.1 Bacteroidota bacterium
TGAAATTTTTTCGACAATTATTTTTATTTTTGCAAAAAAAAGCATGAAAAAAACAACCATTGCGTTTTCATATTTAGCCTTTTTCTTGGTCGTTTTATTGAAAACACAGCTAATTTTCGCGCAAGAATTGCGCTGCAATGTCATTATCAACGCTGATAAAGTCGAAACGCAAGACCGCCAAGTTTTTACGCGTCTGCAAAAAGCGGTCAGTGATTTTATGAACACTACAAAATGGACAAATGAGCAATTTTTGCCCGGCGAACAAATCGTTTGCAACCTCGTGATAACTTTTGACCAATTGAATGAGCGCGACAAAACAGACGTGCAGTCAGGTGTGTATTATGCAATGGCGCAAATTACCGCAACAAGACCGATTTACGGCACAAATTTTAATTCTTCGGTATTTACTTTTATTGACAGAAGTTTTAATTTTTCCTACCAAATCAGCGAACCTTTGATGTACATTGAGGGCGTAACGCGGACGAATTTGACCCTTATGCTTGCTTATTACGCGAATTTTATTCTTGCCATGGATTTCGATTCTTTCGGCAAAATGAGCGGCACGCCCTATACCGAAAAAATTATCAATATTCAAAATAATGCTTTGAGTATCAACGGTTTTGAATCAACGGGGTGGCAAACGGGAGATGCGAGAAACCGCGCTTGGCTTGCAGACAATCTCAACAGTCCTCAAATGTCTGATTTTCGGGAGGCGGTTTACAGCTATCACCGCGAAGGTTTGGATATTATGCTGCTCAATCCCGAAAAAGCGCGCGAAAATATTTACGCCGCACTCGAAAAAATTAAGGCAGTTACAAACGTGAAGCCAAATTCTGTTTTGATAAGTGCTTTTTTTTCGGCAAAATCCGATGAATTATTTAATATTTTTGAAAAAGCTCCGCAGGAATTGCGTTTTAAGGCGGGCAATTTATTGCAAAATCTTGACCCCGTGAATGCCGTCAAATATGAAAAATTACTGCGTGCCGAAAATTAATTTTCTTTCCCTTACTCATTCTTTCTGTATATTTTTTACCTTTGCAAAACTTTACGCCGCAAACACTCGGTTTGCAGTTTCGCAGCCCTTGTTTGTGTTTTCACAAACGACTGATAATCAATGTTTTTCATTATTCATGAAAAAAAATGTCTGAAATATTAAAAAATCTAAACGAAAGTCAAAAAGAAGGCGTAACGCAGACAGACGGAGCGGTGCTTTTAATAGCCGGCGCAGGCTCAGGAAAAACGCGCGTTTTGACTTTTCGTATAGCCTATATGATTGAAAAAGGCATTATGCCTTACCGCATTTTGGCACTCACTTTTACGAATAAAGCGGCAAGGGAGATGCGCGAACGTATAGAGCATCTCATCGGCGAAAAGGCTAAACAAATATGGATGGGCACTTTCCACTCCGTATTTTCAAAAATTTTGCGCTTTGAAGCAAATGCGCTCGGTTTTACGTCAAATTTCACGATTTACGACACTGAAGACAGTAAAATTGTTATTAAAAATATAGTTCGCGACTTTGCGCTCGACGAAAAAGTTTATGATGCTTCAACGGTCTATAACCGCATTTCATCGGCTAAGAATCAATTAGTTACGCCTGAAATGTATGCCGTTTCAAAAGAGTTTTATGACGAAGACCGCTACAACAAAAAGGGCGAAATTGCGCGCATTTACAGCATGTATGTAAAACGTTGCAAAACGGCAAATGCAATGGATTTTGACGACCTTCTGCTCTATACCTATTATCTTTTGAAAGCCAATCCGACGATTGCAGATAAATATCGGGAAAAATTTCAATATGTTTTGGTAGATGAATTTCAAGATACGAACCAAGCGCAATACCAAATTTTGAAGTTGATTGCTCAAAAACATCAAAATATTTGTGTTGTCGGCGATGATGCCCAAAGTATTTATGCTTTTCGCGGAGCAGATATTAACAATATTCTTGATTTTGAAAAGGATTTTAACAATGTTAAAACTATCAAATTGGAACAAAATTACCGTTCCACGCAAGTTATTATTGAGGCTGCAAATCACATTATTGCAAGAAATAAAGAGCAAATCAAAAAAAATGTTTGGACTGAAAACCTTTCCGGCGAGCCGATTCAACTCATAAAAGCGACAACAGACGCGGAAGAAGCGCGGTTGATTGCCTCGGCAATTTTTGAAGAAAAAATGCACTTTAGCCTGCCGAACAAAGAATTTGCTGTTCTTTATCGCACGAATGCGCAATCAAGGGCTATTGAGGAGGCTTTGAGAAGACAATCTTTAAAATATAAAATTTTCGGCGGACTTTCGTTTTATCAACGCAAGGAAATTAAAGATTTGTTAGCATATTTTAAATTTACGTTAAATCACAACGACGAAGAGGCTTTTCGTCGCATTATCAATTACCCGAAAAGGGGTTTAGGCGAAACGACCATAGCAAAAATGTTTGAAACCGCACATCAAAACGGCATAACGATTTGGGAAGTGTTAAAAAATTTCAAAAAGTTTTTGGGCGCAAATCGTTCGGCGTTAACGGTCGAAAATTTTGTAACGTTGATTGAACATTTTAAGGAAACCGCCGCCAAAAAAGATGCTTATGAAACTGCTCTTTATATTGCCAAACATTCGGGGTTGGTTGATACGTTAAAAGCCGACCAAACGGTGGAGGGGCAAAGCCGCTATGATAACGCGATGGAGCTTCTCAACGCGACGAAAGAATTTACGGACAATGACGAACAGACAGACAAATCTCTTTCATTTTTCTGCCAAGATGTTACGCTCATCACTGACGCGGACGCGGAAGATGCTTCGCAGCGTGATTACATAACATTAATGACTATTCACTCGGCGAAAGGGCTTGAATTTCGCAATGTTTATATTGCGGGGCTTGAAGAGGAGCTGTTTCCGTCATCACGCATGACACAATCGCGCAAAGACTTGGAGGAAGAAAGGCGACTTTTTTATGTTGCGATTACGCGCGCAAAGGTCAAGTTATCAGTCAGTTACGCATTGCAACGTTATCGTTTCGGGAGTCTGCGGCACTGTGAGCCGAGTCGTTTTTTGAGCGAATTACCTGAAAAAGTGTTAAGCAGCAGAAATTTTGGGCAAGAGGAATACAACAGAGCAAAAACCGCAGCAATGCCTGTTCGCACAACACCGCAACTGCACACGTCGGGAAAAAAGCCGGCGGAAAGGGTGATTGAATACGATGCGGAATTTCGGGCAAGTGAGATTTCCGAGATAAAAGTAGGACAGAAAATCGCGCATCAGAAATTCGGTTACGGAAAAGTTTTAATGATAGAAAAAAGCAATGCGGGGCAACAAGCCAAAATTTATTTTGACACCGTCGGCGAAAAAACGCTTATTTTGGCGTTTGCGAAGTTGAAAATTGTAGAGTAGCTTTTTTTTAATTTTAAAAATTTAGGCTGCGGATGTACAATTTTGAAAAATCGCGCACAAAAAAATCGGCAAATGTCATGGGACAACTTGCCGATTTTTTTGTGCATGAATAGAATTTTTGCCTCCGATTCTGACGGCGGCATCAGATTGTGTTTTGAAGCAATTTAGTATGAAAACTTATGAAAAATTTATTCCGAAGTTTTTTCGCCCTTTTTTTTCAAAAATTCTATAAAAATTCTGCGAATATCTGTTTCTATGCGCCCTTTGTCAAGATTTTCACTTCGAATAATGGTTTTTATTTTCGGGTTATCAAAGGTCAAAAAATCCATATTGTTCTCCTTACCTGTTGTCAGATAGGCATTTATGGCAATTTTATACTTTCTGTTCGCAACAATTTTTTTCCCGCTAATCAACCACTGATTCTCGGAATCTTTTTCTGCTCGCAATCGCTGCAAATAACCGCCTGCACCTTTGTTCATTTCGCCCGCATCGAGAATTTTTTGCAAAGTTGTACCGTCGGTTTCGATAACATCAACACCCGCACCGAAAGGCAAAATTCGCAAAACGTCATATTGTGTAATTTTTCCCTTCAATTCATCATCAATTCTCACCGTGCCCGAACCGAGTAAAACCACGTCAGCAATTTTTCCTGTCGCCTCATCTGCGGCAAGGTTGAGCCATTCGCCGATTTGACATTGATTGTTTCTTACTTCTGACTCTTTTGCATTCAGAATACTGTCGCCTAAATCAAACACCACCGCATCAAAATCCAACTCTTTGTTTGCTTCTTTTGCAATGTTAATCCATTTTTCAATCACCGCTTGTGTCTCGGGGTCAAAGCCGATATTTTCGTCAATTACTTTCAATTCGGATTTGATTTCGGTTTTTCCGTCGGGATATACCTTAATTCGGTGAATATAAGCCGTTCTTGCATTCGCATCGGCTTTTGCAAAATAATTTTCCCCCGCCTTCACAAGCATATTATCGTGGTCGTGTCCGCCCATGAGCAATTTAATTTCGGGAATTTCGAGGGCAGTTTTTTTGTCATCTTCTGCCAAAAAATGTGTCATGGCAAAAATAACATCAACTTTATCTTTGATTTTGCGAACTTCTTCTTTAGCCGTTTGCATTGGATTCGTATAACTGCCATGCGCTGGATTGGTGTAATCTAAAGTTAAACCAAGCAAAGCAATCCGAAGCGAATCGCCGTTTTCATTTTTGAGTTTTAGAATTTTGTGGGTAGGGAACGAGTATTGGTCTTTTTTTCTGAAAAAT
Source organism: Bacteroidota bacterium (assembly GCA_052033485.1). GTDB lineage: Bacteria > Bacteroidota > Bacteroidia > Cytophagales > Bernardetiaceae > JBPOJO01. The sequence continues at coordinate 4,663 of JBPOJO010000003.1, forward strand.
GGCTGCACTTTGCCGTCTTTTTTGTGAAAAGTATTGGTTGCAATCCATTCAAAATCAGAGAGTTCGATGCAATCTTGCAGTTGTTCTTCCGTAATATCAAATTCATGGTTTCCGAAAGTTACAAAATCCACTTTTGCCGCATTTAAGGTTTCTGTCATTTGTTTTCCCTTAATTGCTTTCCCGCCATTTTTCATTGCGCCGATGGCTGAAGGATTGAGAAAATCGCCCGAAAGAAACAAAAAAGTATTCGGATTCTCGGCAATCAGTTGTTTTTTTAAAGTTGCAACGCGCGCCAAACCGCCGAATTTTCCTCCGCTGATGGGAGAAATTTCATAAACATCGTTAATTTGAAGAAAAATAATTTCTACCGGCTTCTTTGAAACGCCTGAACAGGCGGCGAGCAGAAAAATAAAAAAAATAAAAAACGCGCGTCTTGTAAAAATTTTCATAATGTTGTTTTTTGCCTGTTGTTTGCAAAAGTAATGCTAAAAACTCAAAATTTGCCTTATTGAGAAAAAATTAGGCAAAAAACTGCCCTTATCAGGCGTTGCCCAAGAAATTTTATCCCATGATTATTTCTTTGATATCAGACATGATTTTTTTTGCCAAATGTTCGGCAGTAACCATTGAGGGCGATTCGGCATAAATGCGAATTATCGGCTCGGTGTTAGAGCGGCGCAAATGCACCCATTCGGAATCAAAATCAATGCGAACCCCGTCTGCTTTGTTAATAGCGTGTTTGGCGTATTTTTCGGCAATAGCGTCCAAAACAATTTCGGTATTTACGCCGGGAGTGAGTTCGATTTTGTTTTTGGAAATATGGTATGCCGGGTATTTTGCGCGGAGCATGTTGGCAGTACCTTTAAAATTTGCCAAAAGCGAAAGGAATAAAGCCGTTCCGACCAAAGCATCGCGTCCGTAATGTAATTCGGGGTAAATAATCCCGCCGTTTCCTTCCCCGCCGATGACTGCATTTACCTCTTTCATCATGCTCACCACATTCACCTCACCGACCGCGGAGGCAAAATGTTTCGCGCCGTATTTGTGCGTTACATCGCGTAAGGCGCGTGTAGAAGAAAGATTGGAAACCGTATTGCCGACTTTTTTCGATAAAATATAATCGGAAACAGCAACCAAAGTATATTCTTCACCGAAAGGCGTTCCGTCCTCACAAATCAGGGCTAAACGGTCAACATCGGGGTCGACAACAATGCCGAGGTGATAATTTCCGGTGCGAATCCGATTTGAAATATAGGTCAAATTTTCGGGTAAAGGTTCGGGATTATGCTGAAAAATACCGTCGGGTTCGCAAAAAAAGCCGTCAATTTGCTCCACTCCTAAGGCTCTCAACAAAGCGGGAATTGCCGTTCCGCCGGAAGAGTTGCAACCGTCAACGGCAATTTTGAAGTTTTTGGCACGAATTGCCTCAATATCTACTTCGGGGAGTGCAAGAATTTTTTTGATGTGAATGTCAAGAAAATCATTTCGTTCGGTGTAAGTACCGAGTTTGGTGTGCGGAGCAAAAACAATTTCGTCGGAATCAGCCAACCGCAAAACTTCTTCGCCTTCTTGTGCAGAAATAAATTCACCTTTTTCATTCAAAAGTTTCAATGCGTTCCAATTTGCGGGATTGTGGCTTGCCGTCAGAATAATTCCGCCGGCAGCTTTTTCTTCCGCAACGGCTATTTCTACCGTCGGCGTAGTTGAAATGCCCAAATCCACCACATTCAAACCAAGCGATTGCAAAGTTGCCGCAACTAATTGCGACAAAATTTTGCCTGACGTTCGTGCATCGCGTCCGATGACGATTTTTTCACCTAAATTTCTTTTTTGCGCCCAATATCCATACGCTGCGGCAAATTTTACCGTATCAAGCGGCGACAAACCTTCGCCGTTTTTACCTCCGACAGTGCCGCGGATTCCCGAAATTGATTTAATCAGTGCCAATGTTTTTCTTGTTTAATCCCGTGCAAATTTAGCAGAAAAATACATTGATTTGCAAAAACATCATTTTTTTTTCAAAAGAGTTTTTTGTAAAGCTCAAAATGCACAAAAACTCATTTTACTTTTTGAAAATAATCGCTGACCGCTTTTTTGTAAAACGGATTGAGATTCAAAGGGACGGTTTGCAAAAGTTCTATTTGTTTTTGTTTAGCCTTTAAATACTCCGCAAATTCGGGCGGCACGGTTGTTCTTTTTTCTTTCACCTGCTCGGCTTCGCGCTCTTCGTCGAGTCCTCTTTCTCGCTGAGCTTTTTCGGATTCAAGCAACCTTGTCAAAATTTCTTGTTGACGATTGATGAGTTCTTGCGTAACTTTTTTATTGACCAAATCTTCTTCGGATTTTTCCATTTGCTCAATCATTTTGCTCAAATTTCCGCCGTCTCCTTGATTTCCGCCGTCATTTTGATTGCCTTGTTTGTCGCCTTTTTGTTTTCCCGCCTTCATTTGTTGCTGCAAAGCACGCCTGACGGCTTCCTGTTGCGCGGCGATTTTAGCCAATTCTTCGGACAAACCTTTTCCGGATTTTCCGCTTTTTTTCAAATCCTGAATTTGTTTGTTGAGTTGCTGTTGCATCTGCGAAAGACTTGGTTTTCCGCCCGGTTTTTTGCACATTTGATTGCCGGACATTCCCTGCGCCATGCTTTGTTGCATTTGTTGCAAAACATCGTTGAGCATGAGGGCGAGGTTGTTCATGGAAGTCATGGCAGACTGTTGTTTGACGGCAGCAATGTCCATTCGGCGTTTTTTGATTGCATCACTCGCCTTATCCATGCCGTCGTTCATGTCTGCAAGCTCTCGCGTAACAAAACTTTGAATTTGAAAAACACGGTCAGCCAATGCGCGGAGGCTGTCTTCGACTACTTTAGCATCATCTTTTAACTTCAACTGCTCACGACTTAAATCCAAAAATTTTGGGTCGCGTTGGCTGACTGCACGAAAATCACGCATTACACGCTCTTGGTCAAAAGAGAGCGTGAGCAAATTGTCAAGGATTTGCCTGAGTGCATCGTAATCTTCTTCGGCTTGCTCCTGCTCATTTTCCTGCGACATTTTTGAAAGTTGCTGCGACATTTCCTGCATTTTTTCTGCTGCTTTTTTCTGCGATTTTGAGGCAGACTTTTTGTTTTGCTGCTGCAACTGCTCGGAACTTTTTTGTTGTTCTTGGTCTACTTCTTTTTCTTGTTCGTCTGTTTTTTCGAGGTCTTGTTTGTTTTTCATTTCCTCGTTCATTTTTTCGAGTTCATCAATATCTTTTTTGATGTCCTCAAATTCTTTATTGAGTTCGTCCTGTTTTTCGTCAGGTTTTTTCTCATCGCTCTTGTTTTCGTCCGATTGGTTATCGTCATTTTTATTTTTATCTTCTTTTTGAGATTTGTCCTCCGATTTTTCGTTTTTAGAGGATTTTTCTTCTTTGGACTTGTCGTTTTTCTCCGCCTTATCATTCTTCTCTTTGTTTTTTTCTTCGGCGTTTTCTTCGGCAAGGTCTTCCTGCTTTTCGGCAAGTTTGTCTAATTTTTCGGTAACTTGGTCAAGTTTGGCATCAAACTTCATTTTTTTGAAAAGTTCAAGCATTCTTTCCAAATCTTTTTCGACATTATCCTCTTTTTTATTCAACTTTTCAAGGGTTTCATTGAGTTTTTCCATGTCAATATTTTGCTCTTGAATAAGTTTTTCAAGCTCTTCAAAGAGTTTTTTGGTTTCATCGTCGAGCAGCTCGTCCATCAATTTTTGCAATTTTTCGGCTTTATCGGCAATTCTTTTGTCCTGCTCAGAAAACCTTTTTTGCTGCTCATTCAGAAGTTGATTTTGTTTGCTCATTTTATCGGTTTCCTCTTTGAGTTCTTCGTGTTTTTTGAGCAAATCTTCAATGGCTTTTTTATCCTGCCAATTTAACTTATTTTTTGTTTTGAGTTTATTTTCAAGCTCCTCCAATTGCTTTTTAACTTCTTTTGCCTCTTCAAGTGTTTTGTCAATTTGTTTTTCGGCTGCATTTGTCGTTTTATCAAGTTCTTTTTCAATTTGATTTTGGTCGGGCAAAGCAAATTCGAGTGTTGAAGAACGGGCAGATTTACTTCCGTTGATGCCGTCATTATCCCATACTTCCACAAAATACTCAATTTTCTGACCGGGTTGAATATTCAAAGTTTTCAAATCTAACTGATGAAAATACTCCTGCGCGGTTGCGCCTTGTACGTGGTTGAGTTTTAAAGTGTTAAAATTTTGATTTTTATCAGCCTGTTTAGATTTGTCAGAAATTTTAAATTTTAACAGTATTTTTGAAATTCCATAATCATCAACGGCATTTCCTGCAATCATAATAAAATCGTACAAAACTGTATCGCGCATTTGATTGACGTTTATTCGCGGAAATTCATCGGGAATGACATTGACAAAAAATAAAATTTCGTCCTTATTTTTTGCATTTTCATTTTTCAAATCAATTCTGCAAGCCGTATTTCGGCGAATATTTTTGGAAAATTGAAACACATCCTGCGAAATTTCATCTGCGGGAAAACTTGTGCTGTCAGCGGTAAAAAATGCAGAAAATTCATTTGCCTGCCTTGTATGGATATTCCAAGTAATTTTAGTGCCTTCGGGAACGACAAGATTTCCGTTGTTGTCGAATCGCTCTGAAGATTTTCCGATATAAGAAGGATACTCCAAAAAAACGGTAAAATTATTTAACTGCGGTCTTTCCAAGACTTTCACCGCATAAGTTTTCGAGCGAAAGCCCATACCTTCAAAAGAAAAGTTAAATTTTTCTTGGATTTTTTTAAACTCAAAAGTAAATTCATCGGCAGCAATTTTCTCCATTTTAATTCTGCGTCCTGATTCGGTATGCAAAAAAACTTCACTCGGCACGACATTTCCCTTTAATTTCACGGAAATCGGAAAATCTTCATTTTTAAAAGTTGTGAGATTTTGATTGTTAATTTCAAAAGAAAACGGCGCCTGCGGCTCAAAAGTATCCGAATAATGCACGATTCGCTCCGTACTTTCCGTGAAAATTTGCGGCAAAATGAGGTACAAACCGGCGGTGAAAAAGAAAATCGGTATTAAATATTTAAGATATTTTCTGTTTTCTTTATATTGAATCGCCTCCGTAAATTCGAGGTGAGAAATCTGTGAAGCCTTTTTATTGATGCCGGCAAGCGCGAGCGAACCTTCAACTGCGGCGTTTTTGAGCTGAAGAATGTTGGTCAATTTATCTTTGACCTGCGGAAAAAAACTGCCGATTTGCGCAGCAGCGTCGAGGTCGGAAATTTGTCTTTTTGCACTCAAAAGTTTAAAAAGCGGGAAAAAAATCCAACGGAGCGACAATAAAACAGCCAAAGATAAAAAGCCGTAGAAAAAAACAGCGCGAACAATCGAATTAAAATTTCCGAAATATTCCAACACGTTGACGGTCGTAAATGCCGCCAAAATCGCAGCAGCCGTTAAAATACACCCTTTCATGAGCATATTTTTGTACAGCTTATTTTTATAGGATTTCACTTGCGAAAGCAAGTTTTCGGCATAGTTATTCATGCGACAGGCAATTTTTTTCGCAAGTTAGAAATAAAAAAGCAATAAATCAACAAAAAAAAACTTAAAGTTTTGAATAAAATCCAAAGCCGCGCAATCGCAAGAATTTCTTCAATTTAACAAATCAAGTGCAGCATTAGCCTTTTGGTCAATGCCCGATTTGTACTCATGACGGGGATATGAAAGTGCTTTTTCGAAATAAAATTTGGCTTTTTCCTTATCTTTTAATATTTCCTTGTAAATGTAGCCGAGTTGCAAAGCGGCATTTGCGGCAAAATAGCGCGGCAAGGTTTCGCCTGTTTCAATACATTTTTTGTAGGAAATTTCAGCACTGTCATACTTCAAAAGTTTGTGAAAAATACGCCCTTCACGGTAAAAAAACTCGGTTTTTTCGGCAGTAGTGCGCATTTTTTCCGCACCCGTTTGCTGCATTTCTGCTAAAGCCTGTGCATAATATCCGCCGTCAGTCCGCAAACGGGCTGAAATCAGCGTTTTGTCGGGCATTTTGCCGCGTTTTGCAAATTCGGCTGCGTGTTTGTCTACGTCCGAATGTTCCGCGCCGTTTTCGAGAATGCTGTCAAAATAGTTTTGGTAATCATTTTTTCCGGATAGGAAACGTGCCAAAAGAATTTTAAAATATGTTTCTTTTATAAAGTTTTCACTTTTGTTTAATTTTAAGAAAACGCGAAATTTATTTTCTGCCGCTTCATAATCTCCCTTTGAGAGCAACATGTCGGCTTCGAGATAATAAGTAAAGTGCAAATCATATCGCGAATTGAGTTGTTTTTCTTTTTCATTAAGGGCAAAATTTTCTTTGTTTTCCGATTTAATGAGGTTCAACAAGCGCAGGGCTTCGTCGTTTTTTTCGCACTTGTAAAAGACCAAAGCGGCTATGTACAAGGGCATTGCATTGCTTTTTTGCGCTAATTGTGCGGCATAATTTACGGCTTTATCGTTTTCGGAAAGTAAATAGGCGTAAATTAAAGCTCTGTACATACTTGCTTCTTCGGCATAAAAAGTATTGCTTTTAATGACAACATCAATGTATTTCAGCCCTGTTTTCGTGCTGCCCTCTAAGCCGATAAAGCTCAGTGCCCAACGAAACTTTTCGGGCACAGCTCCTAAAAACGTTTTCAGCAAACCCATTGATTTATAGTGCGGTACGTACTGCGGGTATTTTTTGATGTTTTTTTCCAAAATTTGGTAGGCTTGTCGAAAGAGGAAAACAGCCTCTAATTTTTCATCATAAACGACTGATAAAAAAGCATTTAAAATTTTTATCTCGGCGAGAACAAAGCCATATTCGGGCGTTGAGGGCGAAAATTTTGCGATATGTTCTTCCGCTTTTTCCAAATTTTCTTTTGTTTTTTCGTATCCTTCGGGATTTCCTTTTGCAAAAAATTCAATAACTTCAAGGTTTTGTTTTTGCAAAATAAAAAACAGTGTTTTTGAGGCACTGTTTTTTGAAATTTCATTAGCTTTATTGAATTTAAAATCGAAAATACAGTGATAAATTTTTTCCGCATCGTTTTCCGAATAGGCAAAAAAATGCAAAAAAAGCAAAGAAAATGTTAATAAAAATAGACTAAAAAACTTGAGAATGTATTGCATCGAGCGAAAATTAAAATTATTGATTGACTAATTCTTGTATAGCCGAAAAGAAAAGCATTTGTTCAATTTTCCAAGTATCCATCGTGCCTTTAAATTCTTTTTCCCAGTCGGCATCGTTGTAGTTCATGTATTTTTGCTTTTCCTGCGGTGTTAAACCGGCTATTCTGACGGCGGAGTAAAATTCCATTTGAATTGGATTCCACTTTTCTAAGTCGCTGCCGAAAGCTTTTTTCCATTCGGCGAGGTCTTTTTTAGCCCAAGTTTGTACTTCGGCGGCAGAAAGTCCTTTAATTTTTGGGTTTTTCGGGTCAAATTGTGCAGTTGCGGAACTGACTAAACAGAAGAAGAGAACCGAAAAGTATAGAATTTTTTTCATTGTTGTAATTTTTGTGGACGAAAATAAGGCATATTTTTGTCAAAAAACACAAAATTATTCAAAAAATCTGTCAAACCATGTGTATTTTAAGCAAAAAAAACGAGAAATTGCAGGGCAGAAACTTGCCGACATTTTTCAGAAAACAAAAAATATCGACAAATTTACGCCGCATTGCCACAAATAACGGCAAAAATCATTCCAATTCAAAAAAGTTTTTAGACTGTTTGCGCCTTAGTCATCAATTTCAAGGGCTTCCAAAGTGTAAGTTTTTAATTTTTCTGCACTTTTCACCAATCTTGTAAATTCGCTTCTATATCCTTCTTCATCTTTTCCGCAAGAATTTTTTGCGATGCTGTAGATATTTTTGTACCGCATATTGTTTAAAAAAGGGGATTTTTTGAGCCATTGACCGAAAGCAGCAACCGCTGCTGTAAAACGGTGGTCGTCAGTTGTTTGTTCAAACTTCATAACATTTTTTAAAACAACAAATTCAATTAACGCGCTTTTATCGCCCACAGGCTCTTTATATCGCAATTTAAAAGTTAACAATTCAGGCATTTTCTCGGCAGCGTTTTTGAGCAAAAGTTGACTGTATTTTAAGGTATCTGCATTGACTAAATTCGTTTTTTCATCGTTTAGTTGGTTCGGTATTATTTCATAAAGCGCGGTTACGGAATGTCCCGTACCGACTTCGCCTGCATCTTTTTTGTCGTCATTGAAATCTTCATCGTTCAATTTTCTGTTCTCATAACCAATTAAACGATAGGATTTTACGTGTGAAGGGTTAAACTCGATTTGAATTTTAACATCTTTGGCAACTGCAAAAAGAGTACCGCCGAATTCATTTATCAAAACTTTTTGAGCTTCGGAAATATTGTCAATGTAAGCGTAATTGCCGTTTCCTTTGTCCGCAAGCGTTTCCATGATGTTGTCCTTGATATTTCCCGTTCCAAAACCTAAAACAGTGAGAAAAATCCCTTCGTTTCTTTTGCTTTCTATAAAATTTTGCAAAGCTGCTTCGGAAGAAATACCGACATTAAAATCGCCGTCTGTCGCCAAAATTACACGGTTATTGCCTTTTTTGAGAAAATTTTCTTTTGCCAACTTGTAGGCTAATTCAATTCCTTCTGCCCCCGCAGTTGAACCGCCCGCTCGTAATTGCGACAGAGCTTCATTTATTGCTTTTTTATCTTTTCCCGAGGTAGGTTTCAAAACAACTCCTGCTGCGCCTGCATATACAACGATTCCTACGCGGTCGTCAGGGCGTAACTCTTCGGTCAGAAGGGAAAACGCCGAAATCAATAACGGAAGTTTGTTTGCATCCTCCATCGAACCTGAAACATCAATCAGAAAAACCAAATTGGAAGGCGGTAAACTCTCGACAGGGATTTTTTTTGTTTGCAAACCCAAACGAAGGAGGTAATTTTTTTCATTCCAAGGACACTCCGAAAGTTCGGAGAGCACACTAAAAGCTTTGTCTGTCGGTTGATTGTAATTGTATTTAAAATAATTTAACATCTCTTCAATTCGAACTGCTTCGGGAGGTGGTAATTTGCCGAGATTGATGAAACGTCGCATATTCGAATATGAGGCTGCATCTACATCAACTGAAAATGTAGAAAGTGGTTTTTTTAAAGTTTCTACAAAAGAATTTTCATCTTGTTTGTCGTACTCCTCTCTATTGACTTCAGGAAGAGATTCTATATTTTGCAATTCATTTTTAATCCTTTCTTTCTTGGAAATTCGCTTTTCATTTACAGAATAACCTATTACAACAACGTCAGAAGCAATTATATTATCGCTTTCCATTTCAACTCGGATAAAAGTTTCGGTAGAATCAACTACTATGGTCAAACTTTCAAAACCAATAGTTTTAAAAATTAAAGTTTGATTACCATTAGGAATATTTAAAGAAAACTTGCCGTCCATGTCAGTTTGAGTTCCTTTCGTAGTTCCTTTGAGAACGACGGAAGTGAGTGCAAAGGTTTCGCCGGTATCCTTATACGAAACAATGCCGCTCACCGTTCTTTCTTGCGCCCAAGCAGAAAAAGTATATATGAAAATGATTGCAAAAAAAACAAATTTTTTCATAGATTGTAGATATTTAAGTCAAAAAAAAATAAAACAAATGAATTTAGTAAAAAAATGCTTGTTATGACGGCAATTATATGATGCAATCGGAATGTTCCCTTTCTCATTGCATAACATCTTCCCAAAAAATCGGAATAGCTGAACATTGTATCATTTTTTGCGCCTGTTCGGGGTATTCTTTGTTAAAAATATTGAAATACGGACGCAAATTTTTTTGAGTCCCCTTGTGTAAACTTCCGAAAAAATCGCATTGAACCATCAACAGCAAGGCAAGTGCCCTGACCGATTTGTCATTTGTATTTCTTAACGCCTTTTCATACATTTCTTTTGCGCGAGTACAGCCGTAATATTCCTCAAAGTCGGGCATAAAAATTTTGTTAAATTCTTCCTCCGGACCGGGTTCGGTAATGCTGTTCAGATAGCGCATCATGAGCCAAGAATTGCCGTGATAAGTCATGTTCAAATAAACATTTCCCGCCAAAATGTAATATTTTGAGCGATTTTTAAGCGATTTATCTTCTGCTTTTCTAAGCAAAGTTATCAAACTGTCTGTAATTTGCAATTTGTTAAAACGAACCGTATCCGCAACTGATTTTTGGTGCAAAGTGCTCGAAGAATTGACGTAAAACGGATTTGCATCGAGATATGATAAAAAGGGCTCATTTTCATCTTGCCAAAATGAATTTTCTACTTTGGAAAAGGCATTTCTTGCCTCTTTCAAACGATTTTCTCTCAAATATTTCATGCCGAGCAAATCCCAAAGACGATTGATTTGCCCCGGCGTTTTTCCCGCCCAAAATTTTTCAACATCCGATTTGTCTTTTTTGCTTGCATAAGCAACAAATTTTGCCGTATTTTCTGTTGTTGCGCGGCTGTCAAGTAAAAAAATATAGTCATTTATTCTATAACCTTTAGTGTAAAAAGCGGAAGAATTGGGCATCTGAACATGTTCGTAGGCAAATTTTTCATCATTAAAATCGACTTGTTCAGAAATATCAACAAGATTAGCAAAGCATAACATTTCTTTTAAAAAATTACCTTTTTGACGGTAATATTCCGCTAAAATAACAAAAATTTTATTCACGCTTCTGCGGTAAAAATATTCATCAGGCGCGTGTTTTCGCCATGCCTGAATATCGTTCATCAATAATATTTCGCGTTCTTGCTCATTTTTGCAGACATACAAACGAGCAAGCGTTCGCAATATAGTAGCTTGCAAAATAATTTTTTTCTCAGCCTGCTTGTTGTTTAAAACAGTTTGGGCATATTTTTCTGCTTTTTTGAAATCATCTGACAAAAAAGCCAAACATGACGTTGAAACAAGCCAAAAATCCTTGTTTTGCGAACTTGATTCTTGAAGACACTTCTGCGAAAAGTCTTTTAACTCGGCTAAATATTGTAAATCTTTTTGATAATTTTTCAAAATATTTTGATACGCATTTTCCGTCCAAAAATTATTTTTGTTAAAAATTTGTGCATCTGTATTTTTGATGAGGTAAAAATATCGCGGTTCGCAAACCCATTTTTCAACTTTGTTAATTTCACGCACCATCAGCGCACGTAAAGCCTCACCGTCAGGCGACAAACGCTGAATATTTTTTAGTTCGGGGAGCGAACGCCCGATAAATTGCCAATGCTTCATGGCGTAAATCCACGATTTTTCTTCATTATTTCGTGCCAAAAGCAGAGTAGAGTCGATTTCATCGTTAGAAAATTTGTAAAAGCAAAGAGGTTTCTTTTCGGCACTTTTTGAAAAAACAAGGCTCAAAAGATAGTTTTTTTTCGCACGCTCCGGTTCAACCAAAGCACGAAAACTCAAAGCCCAAAAATAGATAATCGAAGAAGAGGGCTTATCCGACAAATATTTTTCAAAATAAGCTTTTACCTTACTTTCGTCTTCAATGTAATAGGCAAGGCGAATCAAAAGAAAGGCAAAGCGGGTTTTCAGAAATTCAGAATCGGCTTTTTCGTATAATTTTTCGGCTTTTTTCAAACTTGCAAGCACCTTTTTTCTTTTTTCGGCATCGGCATCATCATCTGTTTCCCACCTTGAAAAGCCGCCGATTGTGTTAAAATTTTCAATGGATTTGGCAAAAAACAGGTATTCCGACAATTTAATTTGACCTGTTTTTTTCAAATGCAAAATAAAATTGTTTTGATTAATGTGATTTTCCTCTTCGGCGTTAACTTTTACGGCAAATTCTTCGGGGCTGACATGGTTTAAAATCATATCAATTTCTCGTTTGTCGCCTTTAAATTTGCTTTCATTAACCCATTCTTCAATGTTTTTCGCGTTGTCAATATTTTTTCCTGCATCCTTGTCATTAAAAATAAAATGACTCATCGAAAAAATGAAATTTTTATTTTCATTCATCAAATAAGGATTAAAAATCCAAGCTCCCAAGCTGTCTTGCTGAAATTCGATGCCAAAACAAGCGGAACCGAAATAAGCAAATGTTGTTAAAAGGCTTAAAAATAAAATTTTTTTCATATTGGGG
>JBPOJO010000595.1:0-2282 GCA_052033485.1 Bacteroidota bacterium
TATTTACTTTTTTAACAATTTCTTCTTCATTCAAATCTTTAAAACAAAGCTTAGCGTTGTAATAAAGATTTTCAAAAACAGATAAATCTTCAATCAACAAGTCATCTTGAGCAACGTAGCCAATCAAACCTCTGATTTTTTCTTTTTCCTTATGAGAATCTACGCCGTTTATCACAACTGAACCTGCGGAGGGGGTTTCCAAGCCCGCAAGTGTATTGAGCAAGGTCGTTTTACCCGCCCCGCTCGCTCCCATAATGCCGATTAATTTGCCCGAACCCTCAGAAATATTAATGCTTCGAAGTCCGATATGTCCGTTAGGAAATTTAAACTCTAATTCCGAAACATTAAATGAAAGCCGGCTCGACTCATCGGCAGTTGTGAACTTCGTTACTAAATCGGAATAGTACAAAGGAGCTCCTTTCGGAGTTCTGAATACACTGCCGTGCGAGAAAAGCAAAATTGAATTTTGCTTAACAAGCTGCCCGTTCAAATAAATTTCGTCGCCGCCCGTATATTTTGTAAAATATAAGTCAACGCTTTTTACATGCACAAAAAGTATTTCACCGTCAAGTTTGCCTGAGTCAATGTATTTTACATTGACTTTGTTATCGGGTGCTTCATCGTCAAAAACAAGAATATCTTCAGAATCTATTAAGTCATTTTTGCTTAATGATTTTGCAAAACTCTCAACTACTTTGTATTCTTCTTTAGAGATTTTAAAAGTTTTTGAAACCGTATCAATGATTTCCATACGTTGAGGTGTAAACTCGCCCGTATATGAAAGCATCTCTAACAGTTTGAAGAGAACAATCGTTTTTTGCTTTTGTGTAAGTGTTTTATTGATTTGCCGGCATATTTTTAAAGTCCGGACAGAGTCAAGAACACTTGTCAGCTTCTTTTTTTTCTTTTTTTCGTCGTCTTCTTCCTCAACGTCAACACCATACTCCGCATAGTTGTCGTACAAGGCAACATACTCGTTGACAGTCTTTCGGTCAAGTTCTTGCTCGAAAAAACTAATAACAAAATTCCGCACCCCCTGACTCGCGCCGCCGTCTTGTTTAGAGATAATGGCGAAAAGCTGGGTTAGAGCTTTGAGTATTTCCTCACTCATAATCTGACAATTTCTTAGGGATAAAATCCCTTACCAAATCAATAAAACAGTAAAGCGTGCAATAGTTTAGGAAAATAAAAATGCGAAAACAAGTTATCAAAACTAATAAGTTTTAAACTCGAAGGGTATTTCGACTAATTCCGAAAACTCTTCACCTGCCTCTTCCATGTCCTCATCGTCTTCGTGGAAAAACCATTGCACAACAGTTCCCTCAATTCCTTCTAATTGAGACAATATGTCCAAGATTAACTTCGACGAAGCCGTATTGAAGTACTCCAATTTGAACTGAAACTTCGTTTCGCTGTTCGGAGAAGCCTCATATCTTGAAAGCCAATCAAGTATTGGTTGATAAAACTCGGCTGCGTCCTCCGGTAGTGAACGTCCGGATATTTCAAATACGCCGTTATTTTTATCTAAAATAACTTTTGGTGTATCTTCAGAACCTTCTCTTGTCAATACTTCCATTTCCTGTTAAGATTAAATTTTGTCAAAGATAGCAAAAAAATCAAAATTTGAGAAAAAAATCAATCACCGCCTGCTGCCGGATTCCTTGAAATTGTAGTTTTTAGTGAAAAAAACGCCAACTCATCATTGACAGTTTCAAAGTCGTACCTTAGTTTGTTGCCGGATTTTCGCGCCATATCAACAAATCCTAAACCCGCACCACCCTTTTCGGATAATTGTGTGTTTTTAATGATTTCTTTGTATCGTGCTTTCAAACCTGCGGCATCTAACAAGTTAATACCTTCAATCTTATCAGTGATTTTCTGTACATCTCCTTTCAGCAAAGCATTGCCTGAAGTAATGACGTATTGGTCATCATTTTTACCAAGCATGAAAATTGCATTGTTCTTACCATATGTTTCCTCATCAAAGCTCTCAGAGTGTTTGCAAATATTTTGCAAGCACTAAACCATCACGTTGAAAACCTTACGTTTCACGGTGGGAGCCTCTCCGAAAGAGTCCATATTACGTTCTGCCATTGCCAAAACCGATTTGGTTATTTCTTGGGTAAATTCCCCCTCGTAAACCAAAATCAGGTTTTGCTTTAGCATCGTTCTATGTAGGTCATAAATGTACTTCATAATGACGAGCGTTTTGCTTTATGAAAAATCGCTTGGTGGCAAAACTTGGCATCAAGTTAAAATAATATTTCTTTTCACACAACAAA
>JBPOJO010000062.1:0-8996 GCA_052033485.1 Bacteroidota bacterium
GTGGAATATGCGATTTTAACAGAAATTGCCACGCAATTAGGTTACGTTCCTGAAGGAAATAAAAACACAAATTTAAAAAAATAAAATTTATGCAAATCTCTATTTCCGGCATTTTCAATACGCCAAAATATCAATTTGACTTATCACCAACATTTTTAGAAATGTTGATAAATCAAATCTCGGAAAATATTTTGACAAAATATACGCTGAAAAAAGTCCGTGCAAAGGAATTAGAAATTTACCTTTGCACAGACGGAACAGATGCGGAAAGCAGTGTAAAAAAAATATCGAAAAGCGACAAAGGAAAATATTTAACTTTTCATTTTTGGATTACCTACCCCAAAGTAGTCCGTTCGGTTACGGAAAAATTGCTCACTGATATAGATTTAGCCGCTTTTGTGTCCGAATTTATGTTTTGTTTAAAGGAAAGTTTGATGCCTTACAGCATTCCCGAAATGGCTTTTGACGAAACCGAAAAAAAGATGCTCGAAATTCTTGAAACCGACTTGTCAAAATATACTTTTGAATTATCTGAAGAGGAAGCTAATTTGCGCCTTGCGTTAAGGGGTATTTTGGAAAAAAAGGGAACAATGTAACATAAAGCGTTTTGAGAGCTGAAAAATTCTACGCGCATTTGCAACAAAAATTGTCAGCGTTTTGCCATTGCTTTTTCTTTTTTGCGTATCTTTGTTCCGCATCATCTATATCAAAGCAACATGGATATTCATCAAATCAGTGAGTTATGGAAAGATTTGCCTGCTGAAAAACAAGTTTTTTTAGCGGCTTTTATAATTGCCCTGAAAAACGATGACACGGATAATCTGCGGATTTTATTTGACGAACTGCTCAATGTTTATGCAAATAAAATCTACGGTATCAGTGCGGAAACCCTCGAAAGGGATATAGCCGAAGCAGAAGAGGATGAAAAAGAAGGACGATTGATTAATTTGGAGGATTTATTAGCGGAGGTGAAGACATGGAAAAAGGATATGAAGTAGTTTTTACCATTAAAGCTAAAAGTGATTTGAAAGAAATTTTTGATTATTATGCAATCGTTGCGGGCGAGGATAAAGCGCAAAGTATTGTAAATCAAATCATTTTGAAAGTAAGCATTTTGAAATTAAATCCTTTTATCGGAATGAAAGAATTTTTGCTTTCGCATTTGAAAAAAGATTACAGGCGATTGGTGAAAGGAAATTACAAAATTATTTATCTGCCGCATAAAAATCGGGTTACAGTTTATCGTGTATATGACTCGAGAAGAAGTCCGAAAGATTTAAAAATCAGGTAAAAACGCATAATAAACGATGACAAATCTTGAAAAATTGCAAAATTGGCTTGCCGAACAAGCAGACGGTGAGCGTGAGCATACCTACGGCGTGAAGATTGAAACAAGCGATAACCCCGGTTGGATTTTGCGCATTGACCTGCACGAAACAATTTTGGAAAATATCGTTTTACCGCCCTTTTCCTGTGAAAATATCGAAAACGATTGGTATTTTTTCAAAGTTGAAAACAAAGTTTTTAATGCTGCGGACGATTTGAGCAAATTGGATTTTTTGCTTGGCGAATTTTTATCTGTTATCGAAAACGGATTAGCGGAACATGAAAAAAATGCACAAAAATAATATCGAGGCAAAAAGAAATTTTCTTTATGGAATTTCTTTTTTCCAAAAAGTTGTTTAAAATAGGAAAGGCTGATGCCGACCGAATAACCCCAAAAAGCAGTCTGCCGACACGTATTCTCCACAAATGAACTCGGTACAACACTTTTTGAATACGCAGTTCCGAAATGTTGCAAAAATAGGGTGCACTTTGAAGAAAAAGAAAAAAAGTATGTTGTTGATATATTTTCTCTGCCTATGTTGGAAATTTTGTTAGTTTGGTATGCGGAAAATGGGAATTTCCTGCGTAGGGGGCGTTTGTTTTTGCACAATGAATACTCAAAAAACGGTGTTTTTGTCAGTTACCTGATGACTTTCAAAAAGATTGGATAAACTATTCCTTCGGTTCAAAAATCAATATTTTTTCACAAAAACACCCTAATCGGCGTTTTACAATTCTAATTTTAGGCAATTAAATTTGCACAATTACTCATCTGTCTAAAAGAATACTTACTTTCGCCGCTGAACTTAATTTTGCCGATGGGATTTGCAAATTTATTGATGTACAGCTTAAAAATTGAGTAAGGAGTATCGCATTTTTGACACAAAATAACAGCCTTAATCCTTAAAAATCAAACAATTACAAAACCTGTATGGTCTTTTTAGGTTCAGCCTTTAAGCGCAGTTGTTTGCTTGACACAACAAGGGCTAAATTTTTAGAATTTGTCTAAATACCTTAAATTTTTCAACTTTGAGGAATAAAAACGCAGAATTATGGATTTTTTTGTTGAACTTTACACAGACGGTGCCGCTAAAGGCAACCCCGGTCCCGGTGGCTACGGAACAGTTTTGATTTCGAGAATGCACAATTTGAGAAAAGAATTTTCCGGCGGATTCCGAAAAACGACCAACAATCGCATGGAACTTATGGCGGTACTTGTCGGACTTGAAGCCCTACTCAATGAAGGAACGCACGTCAAAATTTACAGCGATTCGCAATATGTCATTGATTCGGTCAATAAAAAATGGTTGGACTCTTGGATGGTAAAAAATTTCAAAGGAAAAAAAAACAGCGACCTTTGGACGAAAATTTATCATTTAAAACAAAAACACAAAACCGAATGGTTTTGGATTCGCGGACACAACGGACACCCTTTGAACGAACATTGCGACAGATTAGCGGTAGCGGCAAGTTTGAAAAGCAATTTGCCGCCCGATGAATATTACGAAGCCGGTTACGACAACAACGCTAACGACGAATAAACTTATGGACATCATTCCGGACATTTTCAATTTTGTGGGCAGCAATTTTCTCGCCTTTTACGGCGGCGCGCTTGCCGTAACGGGCGGCGTGCTCTATGCCGTGCGTAAAGCTGTTCTAAAAAAGCCCGATGAAAAGCCCGAAACGATTACGGGGGCGCAAGATGCCTATTTTTTGGGTTTTTTGGAAAACGGAGCGGTTGGTTTGCTCAAAACGGGCTTGGTGCGCATGAGCCTTTCCAAAAAAATCGTGAAATGTACCGACGATAAAAAAGCTTTATTTGAATTGTCGGACAAAAAGGAAGATTTGCCCTTTCCCGCTGCCCTCAGTGAAACCTCCAAAAAATTAGAATTTTTGATTGAAGAAAAAAAAATAATTACGCAGGCTGACTTAAAAAAGGGCAGCAGTTTTATGCAGGAAGTCAAAAAAATCAGCGATGAGCATCTCGCCGACGCACTCCGGCGGGGCTTAATTTACGACGACAGTGCGCGCAACAAAATGTTTTTCACGCGCTTCATCGCTGTTGCGGGTTTGTTTTTTTTGGGATTAATCAAAATCATTATCGGCATCAGCCTCGACAAACCCGTCGGTTTTTTGATTGCACTCACAATTTTGGGCGCAGTGATGAGTTTTTTTATGACCGTCATGCCGCGCCTGACCGATAAGGGGAAAAAATATTTAAGCGATTTGAAAATCGTTTATGCCGAAACTGCCAAAAAATTAAAAGGCAGTCAGATAATTGAAAAAACTGATTCCGAAAAAAACTTGCCCACGGTGTATGGCGTAGATGCGTGGACGGCGGCGGGTGCCGTGTCGCTTTTCGGCACTTCGGCTTTAATCGGGACGGAATTTTCATTTTTGAATGACACTTTTGAGCAAGCTCGTTTTACCGGCGACGGCTCTTCCGCCTCATGCGGAGGCGCAAGTTGCTCAAGCGGAGACAGCGGGGGCAGTTGCGGAGGAAGTTGCGGGGGCGGTTGCGGCGGCTGCGGCGGAATTTAGCGGCGGTTTTTAGGCAAATTAAATTTCTCTTGCAATTTTTTATACACATTTAACAGACTAAAATGCAAAAAAGCGGAAATATTGCCGTAATTTTGTATCCGATATGCGTACTTTGATTTACACACAAACGAAAACTGACAAAATGAGCAAGTATTTCTCCTGCGTCGCTTTTTTTCTCTTTCTGATGTTCGCGCATGACGAAGTTTTTTCACAGGGAGAGCGGCAGTTCGTCAAATTCACGGGCTTGATAGTTCAGGGGGACAGTTCTTACGGCGTTGAGGGGGCACATATTTTTATCCCCAAAGCCAACCGCGGAACGACCTCCAATTTTTTGGGCTATTTCAGTATGTTGGCGCGTGAAGGCGATACGGTGCAAATAACTGCAGTCGGTTTTTCGGATTACACCCTTGTCGTGCCCAAAAAAGGCGAACCGACCTATTCCGTTTTGATAAAAATGCAAACGGAAGCCCTCCATTTGAGAGAAATAGAAATTTTTCCCTACGCCACGGAAGAGCTTTTCAAAGAGGCTTTTTTATCCCTCGAAGTCCCCGAAGCCAAACAATACGAAAATATGCAAAGAAATTTGAATAACTCTGTTCTTACGCAAATGTCCATGAGTTTGCCCATGAGTGCAAGTTCAAATTTCCGATATTTTATGGACCAACGAGTTACTTCAAATGCCAATCGTTTTTTCGCGCCGACTTTGCCGCTTCTGAACCCTTTTGCGTGGTATCAACTGATAAAATCCATCAAAAACGGCGATTTTAAGAAAAAAGCTCACCAAAAAAGCGAAAGCGAAAAAGATACTTATTACGACGAAGACAGATGAAAGTTGCCGGTTTTTCATTTATCCGCAATGCCGTTCAATTAGATTATCCTGTTGTTGAGGCGATTAAGTCCGTTTTGCCGCTTTGCGATGCCTTTTATATTGCGCTCGGCAATTCAAGCGATTCGACGAATGAACTGATAAAAAGTATTCCCTCTGACAAAATCCGTGTTTTTCATACCGTTTGGGACGAAAATTTGCGCACAGGCGGGCGCGTACTTGCGGCGGAAACCGACAAGGCATTTCAGGCAATTCCGGAAGATTTTGATTGGGCATTTTACATTCAAGGCGATGAAATAGTCCACGAAAACGATTGGGATAAAATCCATGCCGGAATGACAAAATATTATACTCAAAAAAACGTCGAAGGTTTACTTTTTAAATACAAACATTTCTACGGAAGTTATGATTTTGTTGCGCAATCTTATCAGTGGTATAGGCATGAAATACGCATTATTCGCAACATAAAGGACATTTTTTCCTACCGCGATGCGCAAGGTTTTCGCAAAAAGCCTAACGAAAAATTGCTTGTCAAGCCGCTTGATGCCTACATTTATCACTACGGACACGTCAGAAACCCCAACAGTATGCTCAAAAAAAACCGCGAATTTGTTAATTTGTGGGACAATCAGCATATTTCCATCGAAGATATTGACGAAAGTCAACTGTACGATTATATGCAATGGGTTCAACAGTTGGGAAAATACACCGAAACGCACCCTGCCGTTATGTCGGAGAGAATTGCGCGATTAAATTGGAATTTTGAATATGATTTGAAAAAAAATCACTTTACTTTCAAGGATAAATTGCGCCTTTTTTGTGAAAAAAATTTCGGTTGGATACCCGGCGAATACCGGAACTACAAAATTTTAAAATAACCCGCCGTTTCGCAAACAGAATAAGCAAGTGTTTTTTTCGCCGCCGATTGTGTCTTCATAAGCGACAACGAAAGAAAGGGTAGCTCTGATTGAATATTTTTTCGGAATTGTTTAGTCGGAGTGTACCGCGAGCTTTAGCTTGCGGATTGGGAGGAAGGTATCCTGCAATACAGCATTTTAATTCTTCTCCCATTGTTTGATTCTCACAAACAACTGTATTTTTAAACAACTGCACGGTATTTTTTTGCAAAAAAAAACCGGCTTAGTAAGCCGGTTTCGGACAGGGCAAAACTATTTTTTCTTTTTTGCGTCTGCTTTCGGAGCTGCAGCGGGTTTTTTCGCCTCAGCTTTCGGAGCTGCAGGAGCAGCCGCTTTGACAGGTGCTTCTTCTTTCGTAACAACCTCAGCGCGTGCATTTTTCATTTCTTGTACTTGTGCGCGGATGTTTTGAGCGATAATTTTAAGGTCTTGCATGCCTTTGCGGATACGTGTTCCGGCTGCTTGGTTGTCCTTTTCGTAGAATTTTTGAAAGTCTCCCTCAAGAGCCTTAATCAAATCATTGATTTCGTTAAAACGGTTGCTCATATCAATTTAGCAATTAGTGTGAAAAAAGAGAAAAACAGTGTTTAGGGGTAATTTTAAGCCTGAAACACCTTAAAATGGGCTTAAAATCAATTTCAAATGCAATTTAAGCAAAGAACAGTGCAAATTTGCAAATTTTCGACAATTTTTTTTAAATTTTTTTTTTACACCATCATGCTGATGTCGCTGTTGGCGTATAAACCGCTTTTCAGTTTGCCGGAAATGGCTTCAAATGCTGCGATAGTTTCGGCTACATCGGCTTCGCTGTGCGCCGCAGTCGGAATCAAACGAAGCATGATAACTCCCTTTGGCACAACGGGATAGATTACGCCGGAGCAGAAAATACTGTAATTTTCGCGCAGGTCAATAATCATATTTGCCGCTTCGTTGTTGCCGCCGCTCAAGAAAACGGGCGTTACGGGCGATTCTGTTTTGCCGAGATTGAAACCGCGTTCGCGCAAACCGGTTTGCAAAATATTGGTGATGTGCCAAAGTTTGTCTTTCAACTCCGGTTTGCTGCGCAAAAGCTCTAAACGCTTCATGTTTCCGATAACAATCGGCATCGGGAGTGTTTTGGCGAAAATTTGCGAGCGACAGTTGTAGCGCAAATATTCTATCACATTCGCCTTGCTCGACACAAAACCGCCGATACTCGCCATAGATTTGGCAAAAGTAGAAAAATAAATGTCGGTTTCTTTCAAAACGCCTTGTTCTTCGCAAGTACCCGCGCCCGTTTTGCCCATAGTGCCGAAGCCGTGTGCGTCGTCGACCAAGAGTCTGAAACTGTATTTTTCTTTGAGGGCGATGATTTCTTTAATTTTACCGACATCACCCAACATTCCGAAAACCCCTTCGGTAATGACAAGAATACCGCCGCCGGATTCTGCCGTCAATCTTTCGGCGCGTTGCAGTTGTTTTTCGCAAGATTCGATGTCGTTGTGCGGAAAAACAAATCTTTTACCGATGTGCATGCGCAAACCGTCAATGATGCAGGCATGACATTCGGAATCATAGACAACAACGTCTTTTCTGTCCAATAATGCGTCAATGATAGAGAGCATGCCCTGATAGCCGTAATTGAGCAACATGGTGTCCTCTTTGCCCATAAAATCGGACAATTGGTCTTCAAATTGTTCGATGATATTGGAATTTCCGGACATCATGCGCGCACCCATAGGATAGGCTAAGCCGTATTCGGCTGAGGCTTGTGAGTCGGCTAAACGCACTTCGGGGTGGTTCGCCAAGCCGAGATAGTTGTTCAAACTCCAAGTCAATACCTCTTTTCCGCGAAAACGCATTCGGGGCGCAATTTCACCTTCTAATTTCGGAAATGCAAAATAACCGTGCGTAATGTGGGCGTACTGACCGAGCGGTCCTTTATTCGCCTGTATTTTATCAAAAATATCCACTTTATTTCAAAATTTACGTACAATAACAAATGCCGCAAATTTACAAT
The DNA here is from genome assembly GCA_052033485.1 of Bacteroidota bacterium. Classification (GTDB taxonomy): domain Bacteria; phylum Bacteroidota; class Bacteroidia; order Cytophagales; family Bernardetiaceae; genus JBPOJO01. The sequence goes on from JBPOJO010000062.1 coordinate 7,610, forward strand.
TTTTTTGCGCAAAAATCGAATAAACAAAGAATAATTATTGCAAGAGAACACAAAAGACAAGTTTTTTTTTAACAAAATTCATAAACGATTGATTTTTAGGTATTTAAAATACGCAACTGTTTAGCCGGAGTGTACCGCGAGCTTCAGCTTGCGGATTTAAGGAGGAAGGTATCCTCAACAAGCGAATAAATATAAGGTCGCAAGCTAAAGCTCGCGCTACATTCTTGGGCAAACCGGCTAAATAGTTACTAAAATACCTAAAATTCTAAAACGAAATACAGCCCCAATACTGCATTACATTTCGCTGTTGATTTTTAGTATACAATTAAACTTGCGCAAACATCTAATTTGCTGAAAATAAACCTTTTACAAAAAAATATTCTTGTCGTCAGAAAGGGAATAAATGCTTGTATTTTTGCTAAGCATGATAAAATCATTCATAAAAAAACCGTTTCCTATGTCAATATCTTTCACTTCTTCAATCACAAAACCGATTTTGAAATAAAAATTTATCGCTTTAAAATTGCATCTATTAACGTTTAAACGAATTTCACAGGGGGCATCGCCGCTGCAAATTCGCCGAACAGCTTCAAAAAAAGCCTTCTTGCCTAATCCTCCTTGCTGATATTGCGGCAAAATGTAAAATTTTTGCAAATGAAAAGCGTTTTCTGCCGTTTTTAAAAAGTGCAAAAAGCCGATAAGTGTATCATTTTCTTTCAGACAAAAAAATCGGTGATTCGCATCGTCAAAAACAGCGGTAAGCACCTCCGCCGCATAAAATTTAGCGAGCATGAACGCAATTTGCTCTTGCGTGATGATGCCGGGATAGGTCTTGTTCCAAGTTTTTTCGGCAACCTGCGCTATATCGGAGATGTCAGTTTTTTTTGCGTCCGTCAATATAATTTTCTCAGATAAATTCATTTTGACATTTTTTTCGCAAAGATACAAAAAAACTGTCGTTCAAAACAGTGAAAAACAGGGCGAAAAAATTTGTTTTTTTGCCTTTTTTGTGTAAATTGCCACAAAATTGCACGAAAAAACATGGAAAACAGTGTCATAAAAAATATCAACGAATTAGATTTGAACAAAATCTACACGTATGCGGATTATTTGAAATGGCAATTTGATGACCGTTTGGAACTTTTGCGCGGTTTCATTGCCAAAATGTCCGCGCCGAGTCGGAAGCATCAAACTTGCTCGAGAAAAATAACACATTACTTAACCAACTTTTTTCACAAAAAAACGTGCTCATTTTTTTATGCGCCTTTTGATGTGCGCCTTCCGCTCAAAAAGAAAAATCATAAGAACGAGGAAATTTTAACCGTTGTGCAGCCTGATATTTGTGTGATTTGCGATGAAAAAAAATTGGACGATAAAGGCTGTCTCG
>JBPOJO010000368.1:0-8586 GCA_052033485.1 Bacteroidota bacterium
AAGTTTTGACAGAGATACAGCACGACACCGAATAAATAAAATGAAAACCCAAAAACTACAAATTTTGCCGTTGAAAAGCTCTTGTAATAGAGCCACAAGCATTTAAAAAAGATGTAAAAGTAAAATACTAAGGTAATGCCTTGTACGGCATCGTTCAAGTAAGTATAGTGCCCCGAAATTAGATTAACAAGGGCAGCGATACCCATAAAAGTTAAATACGAAAGAATCACTTTAAAAAAAACAGACTTGCGGCGAATTTGCAATAAAGAAACAAGGAATAAACTGATTGTGATACTCATAAGAAGTACAAAAAAATGCAAATAATTTGAAAAATAAGTCATTAAATTGTATTTGTAGCCATAATTTCCCGACAAATAATTGGTAAAAAAAATGCCTACGAATAGATACAAACAATAATAGAGATACGATTTATCTTTAAATGAAAAGAATAAAAATAAATTATAAAAAAACATAATAATTATCAGACCCGAAAATATGCCGAAAAAAAGAATGTGAAAATAGCGATTCTCAAACAGTGTTTTTAGATTGCAAACTGCCAACGAAATAATGACAGGCGCATCGGAACGGACTGAAAAATAATAAGTTTGCGCTTGGTTTTTTCTGTTCAGTTCAAACAGAAAAAAATTATAATCAATTTCGCGGTTTTTGAACGAGCGCATAATTCCCGTTTGAGTGGTCAAAACAGGCTTTTGTTGTTCATTAGGTTTGTAAAAATCTATGTATGAAGCAAGTGCTTGCGAAAATTCTAAATATATTTTGTCATCAAGTTGATTTTGCACCGTAAATTTGACCCAAACTCGGCTGAAAGTGGTATTAAAATTCAATATTTCATTTTCTGATTTTTTAAATAATTTTTGGTTTTCAGGTTTTAAAATGTCATTTATTGACAGCAATGCCGTTTTGTCTTCAAAAAAATAAACAGATTTCCCGATACTCAAAAACGGGTTTTCGGTATTCAAAATTATCAAAGAATCTTTATTTTGAGCCTGACTAAAAAAAGTTGAAACGAAAAACCCAAGCAGAAGTAAGAATTTTTTCATCATTCACAGTCGCAGGATAAGTAAAACATTGTAAAACAAGCCGTAAGGACTGCGCAATGACCATGCCGAATTTTCTTATAATGCCAATTACGAAGAATATACGGAGCGCGTCAAAAGATACGAACGCGGCATTTTTAAAGAGGGTGAAAAAATTGCAATGGAAAAAGGCATTGATACCGGGGTGGAAAAAGGCATACACGAAATCGCCCAAAACGGCATTTTAGCGAGTTTATCCAATGAAGCAATAAAATTAATGACCAAGTTGACAGAGCTGAGATTTTTGTAAATTTGTCCTGCGCAGGTCTTTTTTCTGTTTGCAAACAGGCACAAAATGTTTATCTTTGCCGCTTAAATTTTTTTATCATGCCAAAAGATTTTTTAGAAATGCCATATTCCCTTATTTTGGGTTCGGCATCGCCGCGCAGACAAGAGCTTTTGAAGATTTTTGACCTCCCTTTTGAGGTCAGAACGCAACAATCGGAGGAAAATTTTCCTGCCGAAATGCCCACGGAGGACGTTCCTTTGCACATTGCGGAGCAAAAACGCGATGCGCTTTTACCGAATTTGAAAAAAAATGAACTCCTCATAACCGTCGACACGGTGGTTATTTTGAAAAATGAAGTCATCGGTAAAGCCGGCAATAAAAATGACGCTTTTGAAATGATTTCTAAACTTTCGGGCAATAGGCATGAGGTTATTTCGGGTGTTTGTGTATATACGCACGATAAGGAAGTCAAATTTTCGGAAAAAACTTCAGTTTTTTTTAAAGAATTGAGCGAAAAAGAAATTCATTTTTACATTGAAAAGTACCGCCCTTTTGACAAAGCAGGCGCGTATGGCATTCAGGAATGGCTCGGAATGACGGGAATTAGGCGTATTGAGGGCTGTTTTTACAATGTGATGGGTTTGCCATTGAGCAGTTTGTATGATGTTTTGAAAAATTTTTGAAGCAATTTTTTTTACAGCTTTCAAAAACCATCAAAATATTTTTTTTTCCTCTCAAATATTTTGTTAGTTTTGCGACTGCGAAAAAATTGTTGTTGAGTAAAAAAAAGACCGTTTTACGCAAATTTATACCGCCGGCTTAGTTTCGTCGGCAATTTTAACTCACGCCGACAAAAACAAGCGGTAAGGTGTTACTTTATCTTAAAAAAATGCAAAAGGAAACAGAAAATTGGACGGAAATTATCGGCTCGGAGCGCGGAATTTTTGATTTGCGCTTGGGCGAATTGTGGCGGTACAGAGATTTGATAATGATTTTTGTTAAAAGAGATTTTATTGCTACCTATAAACAAACGATTTTAGGACCGCTTTGGCATTTCATTCGTCCGATAATAACGACCGTACTTTTTACGGTTGTTTTCGGCAATATCGCCGGAATTTCTACAGACGGAGTGCCGCCTTTTCTTTTTTACCTCGCCGGCAACGTTATGTGGGGCTATTTTTCTCGCTGCATCACCTCAACGGCGAATACATTTCAGGCAAACAGCAGCATTTTCGGAAAAGTGTATTTTCCGCGTATGGCAGTGCCCGTTTCGCAAGTGATGTCCGGACTTTTACAATTCGGCGTGCAGTTTTTCTTGTTTATTTTGGTGTGGTCTTATTATTATTTTATTGCAGGCGCGAACATTTTTTTGCGTTTCGAGATGTTGATTTTTTTGCCTGTAATCATCTGCATGATGGCTTTTTTGGGCTTAGGAATGGGTATTTTGGTTTCCGCATTGACGACAAAATACAAAGATTTACAGGTTTTAATTGATTTCGGCGTACAACTTTTTATGTACGTAACGCCGGTGATTTACCCGATGTCAGTCTTAACGGGAGAATACAAAAACGCGGCTTTGCTCAACCCGCTGACTCCTTTGTTTGAACTTTTTCGCTATACCTTTTTGGGCATCGGCTATTTTAATTTTGCCGATTTTTTGATTTCCGGAGCGTCAATTCTTGTCATTTTTATTATCGGATTAATTTTTTTCAATAAAGTGGAGAAAAATTTTATGGACACCATCTGATTTTTCTTAAAAATACGCAAACGATTGTAAAACAACTATTTATGTGCGGAATACTCGGAACTTTACCGAATACGGAACATTATTTTTTTAAAGATGCTTTGGCTAAAATTGCACACCGCGGTCCAGACGGCTTCGGCATTTGGCATCAGGAAGAGGGCAGAGCGACTTTCGGACACCGTCGTTTGGCGATTTTAGACCTCAGTGATGCGGGTAAACAACCGATGCAGTTTGAGCATTATGTCATTATTTTTAACGGAGAAATTTATAATTTTATAGAAATTCGGCAAGAATTAAAAAATGCGGGCTATCAATTTTTTTCAGATTCCGATACGGAAGTTGTGCTTGCCGCTTTTGATTTTTGGAAAGAAAAATGTCTTGACAAATTTAACGGCATGTGGGCAATGGCAATTTGGAACGAAAAAGAGAAAACTCTTTTTCTGTCACGCGACCGTTTCGGTAAAAAGCCCCTTTTTTATGCTTTTGAAGAGGGAAAATTAATTTTTGCTTCCGAAATGAAAGCTATCATGCCTTTTTTAAAAAATTGTCGACGCGCAGAAGATTTCGATTTTTTTGTTAAAAACATTTTCCTTTACGAAAGCACAGAAAAGTGCCTTATTGAGGGAATTAAACGCTTTCCTGCCGGCAGTTTTGCTTATTTCCGACCCGAAGACAAAGAATTAAAACCCTATACTTTTTGGAAAACGCGCTTCGGTGCGGTCAACGTTCCGAAAACTTACGAGGAGCAAACGGAGATGTTTCGCGAAATTTTCTTTGATGCTTGCAAAATTCGCATGCGCTCCGACGTGCCGATTGGTACTGCTCTGAGCGGCGGCGTGGATTCAAGCGCGGTCATTTCGACGATGGCGCACATGGCAAAAAATCAATCCGAAAGACTTTCTGCTGATTGGCAACACGCTTTTGTGGCGGTTTTTCCGGGTTCGTTTATTGATGAATCGGTATATGCAAAAAAGGTAACGGATAACTTGGGTGTAAAAGCCGATTTTATTCCTGTCAATCCTGCGGAAGGCATTGAAAATTTGTATAAACATCTGTACCTTTTTGAAGAAATTTACCTCACTTCGCCCCTCCCGATGATGACAATTTACAACGCCGTTAAGAAAAACGGAGTGGTGGTTTCTATTGACGGACACGGCGCGGACGAATTGCTAAGCGGTTATGGGAAAAGCCTTTATGAGGCGTTTTTGGATTGCGGAATAAATTTTAAAGACATTTCCGACATTATGCGCACCTACAAGGGCTTGTACGAAAATCCGGCTTTTAAAGGCAGTATGAGTATAAAAAAACAAAATTTTTTAGATTATTTACGTTTTATTAAAATGCGAAAAGGTACGGAAGGGGCTTTTGATTTTTGGTGGGACGAATGGCGCAATTTTCGTCAAAAAGGGGCACGGGGAGCTTTTAATGAGCACCTTTACGAACTTTTTCATCAAAGCGTTTTGCCGACTTTGCTCCGCAATTACGACCGTTATGCCATGGGCAACAGTGTCGAAATTCGTATGCCTTTTATGGATTATCGCCTCGTCGAATTTTGTTTTTCGCTGCCTTGGAATGCCAAAATTCGCAACGGTTTCACCAAGTCAATTTTGCGCGATGCCGTCAAAGACCTTGTTCCGCAAGATGTTTTGTATCGAAAATTTAAAATCGGTTTTAACAGCCCTTTTACGGAATGGTTGAAAAATGAGTGGAAAGATTTCGTGAGCGACACTTTGGAAAGTGTTGATTTTAAGCAATCTGACATCATCAAACCTGTACAAACCGCCGATTTTGTCCGCAATGTTATCAAAAATCCGAATGCAAATTTTCAGGACGGCGAAAATGCTTGGCGAATGTTGATGCCCTATTTTTGGCAAAAAGCCATGTTTTCGGAAAATAAAGCACTTGAAACGGAAAATCACGTTTAGGAGAAATTTATGAAAAAAAATATACCGCTCGAAGAATACGATTACCCTCTTTCGGAAGCTCAAACAGCGCATTTTCCGGCGCAACCGCGCGACTCGTCCCGACTTTTGCACCGATTCGCGGACGGCAAAACAACGCATCATTTTTTTTATGATTTACCGAATTTATTACGGCAAGGCGATTGTCTTTTTTTTAATGACACAAAAGTTATCCCTGCTCGTTTAAATTTTTTAACAGAAACCGGCGCGGCGGTAGAAATATTTTTATTAGAACCCTATCTGCCTTTTACGCAAGTGATGCTCGTCATGTCCGCTTGTGAGGCGTGTTCATGGAAATGTCTTGTCGGAAATCTCAAAAGGGCGCGGGGTAAAACGCTTCGTTCCGCCGTTGAAATTGCGGGCAAAAAACTCATTTTCAGCGCGGAAATTGTTGAAAACAAAACAGATATTTTGGTCAATTTTACATGGGATAACGCCGAATGTCGCTTTCACGAAATTCTCGACGCAGTCGGAAATATTCCTTTGCCGCCTTACATCAAAAGAAAAAATACGGAAAACGACAAAATTACCTATCAAACATTGTACGGAAAAAATGAAGGCGCGGTAGCTGCTCCGACGGCAGGGCTGCACTTTACGGAAAGTGTTTTTGAAGCATTGGAAAAAAAAGGCATCGAAAAAGCTTTTCTTACTTTGCACGTCGGCAGCGGAACTTTTATGCCCGTGAAATCCGAAAATGCCCTCAAACATATCATGCACAAGGAAAAAGTTGTGATTTATAAAAATATTCTCGAAAAAATTCTCACCGCGAAACGCATTATTCCCGTCGGAACGACCTCAATGAGAAGTTTAGAAAGTCTGTTTTGGTACGCAGAAATGCTGAGAAAAAATCCCGATGCAGCGTTTTTTATTCCGCAATTTTATCCTTACGAAAACGAAACGGAACTCGGTTTGTGCGAAGCCGTAAAAATTCTTTTTGAAAAAATGCAGCGCGATAATTGCGATTTTTTAGAGGGAGAAACGCAAATTTTTATTTTTCCTTCGTATCGTTTCCGTGTTTGCGAAGCCCTTATCACCAATTTTCACCAACCGAAATCAACACTTTTGATGCTTGTTGCGGCAATGACGGGCGAAAATTGGAAAGAAATATATCAAGAGGCGGCAAATATGAATTACCGTTTTTTGAGTTACGGCGATTCTTCATTTTTGGAAAGTAATCATCAAATACAACGTTGAAAAAAGGCAACAATTTAGCCTGATAGCATTGGCGGCATCTTGCCGGCTAAATTTAGCTCTTTTGAAGTCAAGAGATTGCTTATTGTACAATCTTTTGCCAACAAGCTATAATAAAGCTAAATTCAGGCGGCTTGTAAAACACAGTATCGCAAACAACACGCTTGCGATACTGTGTCGGAACAAAATTATTGCGCCAAAAACATCATACTTTCAATGTTTTGTGTAATTTTTGCCGCTTTATCGTCCTGAATCATGACATAATTCACGTCTTTAAAGTTGAGTAAATTTTTGCCCGAAAACAATTTATCCATATCCATTGCGATGCGAATGACATTATTATTTTCATCAAAAACCATGTTTTTCAAGTCAAATTGAAGGTTTTTACAATTTTGCTCCTCTCCGATGTGGTAAATTAATGCCGTACCGTTTTCAGTATCATTGGCAAAATGCCTTCCTTCAAGCGATAAGAACTTGTAGCCCCGAATCCAACTGCAAATCATGTCGCCGTTCGGATTCAATTCGCCTGCGGTATAGTTGCGCGAATTGTGGTCTTTGTCTATACCAAAATTAAATTTTAAAGACGAAAGTTGCTGAATCTTAACATTTTTTAAGGTCATTTCAAACTCGGATTGATTGCGTTTGAGGGCGACAAAATAAAAACTGTCTTTATCTTTAAAATTTTCTTTACTGCCTTCCGCCTCAAAATTGCTGAGGTAAAACATCAAATTTTCAAGCACATATTTTTGCCCCAAATCATTTGTATAGGCTTTATTGAGCAAAAAAGGAGCATTATTGGCTCTGAATTCGAAAACGATTTTCAAATCGGTTTCGGTGCTGACCGCATTTTCTTCTTTTTGACAAGAAGAAAGCGGCAGTAAAATAACTGCGGCAAGCGCGAAAAAAAATGCTAAACGTTTCATAATCAGCGAATTTAAGGGTTAAAAATATCTCCGTAGAGAGGGTTGTTAATAAAAGTTTCGTCCGAAAGCGTATGCAAAAAAGCGATAATATCCTTTTTTTCCTGCGCCGTGAGGTACAAGCGATGCGGAAAAGCGGGGTCTTTGGTCAGTTCGTTGCTTGCTTCCATCACGAGCGGGTCGAGTGTTTTGCTTGTCCGAACGTGCAAATCGTAGTGCTCCAACACTTCCTCCAAAGTATTAAATCTGCCGTCGTGCATATAAGGAGCGGTTAGGGCGATGTTGCGCAAGCTGACGGCTTTAAATTTTCCTTTGTCGTTCGCCTCTCCGGTGATAACGCTCAAACCGTCCGAAAGGTTTGCGTCGGTATCCAAACCGTTGTTGTGAAAACCGCGAAAATCAAAGGTGCTGCCTGCAAGAGTGTTGCCGAGATGACAGTCACCGCAATTTCCGCCGCGCAATCCCGCGCCCGGAATCGGGTGAGTGCGAAAGAGTTCCATGCCGCGCATTTCGCTTTCTGAAAGTTGCTCATCGCCGCGCAAATATCGGTCAAATTTTGAATCTTTGCTGATAATTGTGCGAACGAACTGCGCAACGGCAAAGCCGATTTTTTCGGGAGTGATGTCGGGCGAGCCGAAAGCAGCGCGAAAAAGGGGCGGATATTGTTCGTCGGCTTTCAGTTTTTCGACGGCTTTTTCCAAACTTTGGTTCATTTCAATCGGGTTCGTTATCGGCGCAAGGGCTTGGTCTTCGAGGTGCGAAAATTTTCCGTTCCAAAGAAATTTACTTTGCACCGCCATATTAACGATTGCCATGCTCGTAACGGGCGTTTTCAGTCCTTCAATGCCTGTGCTGAAACGTTGTCCGTCGGTGAAACCCTTTTTTTGCTGATGACAAGTTCCGCAGGACATGCTGTTATCGCCGGAGAGTTTTTTTTCATAAAAGAGTCTTCTTCCGAGTCTGATTCCCTCATACGTCATGGAGTTGCCCTCTTTGAGCGGCATCAATTTTTCGAAATATGCGGGTATTTGTTCGACATATTGTCCCGTTCCCTGCAACTCACCTTCGATGAGCGGCGTGTTCGGCTCATTTTTTTCGGATTTACACGAAACAAAGAGCAGGAAAAGAAAGAGGAATAATGTTGTTTTTTTGATATATACCATTTTGAAAGGTTATTTATGCAAAACTAACAAATATTTTGTCGGAAAAATCTTGTTAGGTCGTTAATTTTTACTAAGAAAATACAATATGGATTTTGAATTTTTTGTAATGATTAAAAAATGTCTGACAATGGCATCAAAAAGCTCATGCAACAAAAAAATCACAAAACGCTAATAATTAAACACTTCACTCAACACAACCGTCAATTCGGGCAAAACAATCGGCGAAATTTGGTCATCATCGGAGAAGGTGTTTTTATAAGCAAAACGGTCATTTTCTAAAA
>JBPOJO010000061.1:0-2478 GCA_052033485.1 Bacteroidota bacterium
TTTTAACTTTTGGTTAATTCATCAATCCATTGTCCGATGGTGAGATTTTCAGGAACAATTTTTTGAAGTAAGTTATTGCTGATTTTGTAGCGCAAACAGTAATGTTTCCAAACAAATTCTTTAGCAACATACTGAATAAAACCAAAATCTTTTGCCCACAAGTCTGTTTTTCCTACGATTTTACCGTCAAATTCCGACGGCGCAGGGGGCAAATCTTTTGGAAAAACATTCAAGTTGAGTGGTTTTTTATAGCTGTCGACAAAAAATTCTTCGCCGAATGTCGGCAAACATTGTTTTCTTTCTTCTTTTTTTTTGTAAATTTCTTGCGTCTTTTTGTCAAGATAATTTGAATTTTCTCTGTTTTGAAATTTAAAAATCGTTTTGTAAATTTCTTCGTCTGTCAATTTTAACGCATCTTGATGCTCCAAAAAAAATATTATTTTCTCAATATCTGTGTTGTTCAAAGAAAACCATTCGTTTGATGCTTTTGTTTGTTTATGCAGGTAACGAATATGCAAATCTCGCTCAATGTTTTTAATTTCGTCATTTTTCGCATCAAATTCTTTTTCATAAAAAGAATGCAATAGCTCATGATTTCCCGTTTGAAGTTGTTTCAAACGCAGCGCAATATTGTTAGAATATCCGATTTTGAAAAAATCAGAATTGCCCGCTCTGATAAGATAGATTGAATTTTTGACCATGTCTGCAATTTTTTTACAAAATTATTTGAGAAAAAATTTGCATAAAACAGATATTAGTTGTTATTTAGTCCCTTCATTACACATAAAAATACTATGAGTGAAAGTGAAAAAATGCAAATGACACTCGGTCAAAAAATTAGGCTAATGCGCGAGTTGCGCGGCTTAAAACAAGAAACGGTAGCAACCGAACTCGATATGACACAAAGTGGTTACGGCAAGATTGAAAGAGACGAAACTGACGTGCCTTTTTCTCGTTTGACGGAAATTGCAAAAGTTCTCAAAGTCAATGTAAGTGATATTTTGAATGTTAATGACAACAAAATTCAATACTATTTGAGCAATTCTAATGCGTCTTTCCACAGCACTTCTTGTTTCAATAACTATGATTCGGGAAAGGAAGTTTATGAAAAATTGATTGCAAGTTTGGAACGAGAAATTGTGCAATTACAACAAACGATTGAGCATTTGAAAAAGCAAAAAAGTGAGTAAGGGTGTTTTTCAGTGCCTTAATTGAAGAACCCTTACAAAGCAAGGAAAACCGAAAACTTGTTTTACAAGCGGCAAAATTGCTTTTATGCAAATTTTAATTCGGTAAGATGTTTTTTTTAAAAAAAAGGTGTGAAAAATAAAATATGCTTAATTTTGTCTTCAAACCTCTCTTTTATGCTCTGTACTTTTACTCGCTCGACTGTTTTGATTTTGTTTTTTTATTTTTCAATATCAGCCCTGTACGCACAAACGCGCGTTTACACGGGTGCGGCGGCGGCAGGCGCGGGAAATGCAAGCGTCTGTACGGCAGACGAATGGGCAATTTTTAACAATGTCGGCAATCTTGCCGCCTTCAAACGTTCTGTCGCTTTTTTGGGTTATGATAATCGGTTTAGTGTCAGCGGTTTAAATACCCTTTCGGCAGGGTTTGTGTCGCCTTTATATTTTTCGGAAAATGCGGGAACGGTCGGTTTGAGCGTTTTGAGATTTGGAGACAATGTTTTTAACGAACAAATTTTCGGCATTGCTTACAGTCATCAAATTCAAGGAGTTAGTTTAGGCTTGAAAATCAACTACTTACAAACATTTATTGAAGGACTTGGCACGCGCGGAGCAATTGCGGCAGAGTTCGGAGGCAGGGCGCAACTGTCGAAAAATTTATTTTTAGGTATGCACATTTACAATTTTAATCAAGCTAAAATGACGGCAAATGAAGAATCTCGCCTGCCTGCCGTTATGAAAGCCGGACTTTCTTTTCGCCCGGCGGAAGAAAAATTGTATTTGAATGCAGAAGTCGAAAAAGAAGGAGCGCGCGAGGCAAGGGTGAAATTCGGCATTATTTATGCCGCCGGGAAAAACTTGACAGCGCGAACCGGCGTTACAACCGCCCCTTTTCGGGGCAGTTTTGGGCTTGGTTGGCGATTTAAAAAATTCAATTTTGACTACGCGCTTAATACGCATCAATATTTACCGCTTTCTCATCACATCGGCATTTCTTTTCATTTCGGAGAAACCAATAAAGCCGATAAAAAAACGGATTAAAGGTAAAGTCGCACAAAAACTACAATCCGAAAGCAAAAAAGCCTCTTTCTCCTTCAGGTGTGAAGCCTTCCAATAAAACGCCGCCTTTTTTATTGCCAATGATTGCCTCAATATCTGTGGGCGAATTGACGGTTTGTTTGTCAAAATGCGTAATGATAAAGCCTTCGGGGACACCGGCATTTTTTAATTTCCCCTCAGAAATTTTTCCGATTTTTACGCCGTTTTTTGTGCCGTATTTTCCGCGTTC
>JBPOJO010000744.1:0-2341 GCA_052033485.1 Bacteroidota bacterium
CATTAGAATACAAAGAACCGACGGGATTGATTGTTTATCAAGTCATTCCGAATCCTTTTTTAAAGCCGGAAGAAACTGCAAGCATAGAATTGGGCTTGCGCTACAAATTAGCCGACAATGCTTATTTCGACGTTTCGGCGTTCAGCAATGTGGTTTCAAACCGTATTTCGGCGCGAGTTGCTCCGATTCCGAAGCACGTTTTTCCCTTAGCTGTCAATGATTTTGCAAGATTTTATTACAACGATACGGATAATACGTCCTCCCTGCTCGGTTTTCAAAGCACATTTCGCGCCGTCAATTTAATTCCGAAATTGGGTTTAAACCTCAATTTGACCTATACGCTGCAAGGCGGCGGCGAAACCATTGCCCGAAAAGGCGCAACAGAATTTGTGCGCGAAGTGCCGACACATAGTTTTCAAGCCGGCATTTCCATGATGCCATTTAAAAAATTGTACATCAATGCCGATTTTGTTTCATTTTCCTCTTGGTACAAAAGATTTCTCGACGAAACCGACCTCAATGACGCAGAAAGCCTTTCCTATGCACTTGTGAACGGCTATTCAACGCTTGATTTGACTGCAAGATATTATTTCGGAAAGACTTTTTCGGCATTTATCAAAGGAACTAATATTTTTGACGTACCTTACGGCGGCATTAATGCAACCGGTTTTGATATTGATATGCGCTACACGCCGCAAGCCGGACGCAACATTCATCTCGGACTTTCTATCAATATGAAATAAAATGCAAAAAAACGAAAACACATATTGCCGATTTTTTTTCAAAAAGCCCTTTCGCTTTTTGACCGGCGTGTTTTTGTTCATATTTTGCTCCTGCTTTTTTGGCGCGCCTCAGCAATTATTTTCGCAAGATTTTAAAGTCGTCGACAGCTTGCTCAACATCGCAGTCAGAGAAAAAAACAACGGCACGGCATCGCTGAGGGCATTTATGCAGGCTGCAAGAATATTGGAAAAAAGCGACTCCGAAAATGCAAAAAAATATTTGACCAATATTTATCTCGAAACCGGTAAAATTTATGAAAAAAGGCATTTGCACGAAAATGCCCTCTAATATTACCGAAAAGCAAACAACATTGCCGGCAATCAGGGCGCAAAATTACTTGTCGCAAGCAGTCTTTTTGAGTTGAAAAAATACGAAGATGCCCTCGAAGCCTATTGGAACGCATTGCAAGAAGTCAAAGAATCCGGTAAAATTGTCAATGAATTGGCTTTGTTGGCAAAAGTTGTACTTTGTTATGAAAAACTCGGAATGTTTGACGAGGCTTTGGAAGTGAATTTTAAAATTTTGGAAGCAGCGCAAATCAATAAATTGAAAGAAGAAGAGTTAATCGCGCTCAATAACATCGGTTATATTTATCGTTTTTTAAAAAATTATCCAAAAGCTGCCGATATTTTGCTCAAATCTTTGCGTTTGCAAACCGAGTTGAACAAAAGTCAGCAAGCGCAAATCACGACTTTGGTCAATTTAGGGGTGGTTTATCAAAATACCGGAAATTATTCCGCCTCCCTCGAAAACCTTATTGAGGCTTTGCAACTTGCCAAAAAAAGCAATTTGACCGCCAAAATTGCCGAAATCAGAAACATCATTGCAAAAGTTTATCTCAACGGAAATGACATTTACAATGCCGAAACGCACAATGAAGCTGCAAAGGACTACGCTGAAAAAGCCGGAGATTCCGAACTTTTAGCCAAAACTTTACTCACAAAATCCGAAATTTTACAAGCGAAAGAAGATTATCAAACTGCCTTAAATTATTACCGACAACACCTCGCCCTGCGAGATTCTATCATGTTCAAAGAAATGATTGCGCAGCACGAACTCATGCAGCAACAGTTTTTTGTCGAAAGAGAAGAAAAAAAGACCTTAGACCAAATAGCTACTGATGAAGCCAAAAAAGCTGAATTAGACCAAATTAAAAGTGATTTGGAAAATCAAAAAATCATTGCCGAAAAAAAGGCGCAACTTGAAAAAGCAGAAGCCGAACGTGCAAAAGCGGAAGAATTGAAGCAAAAATCTGCCAAAGAACTCGCCGAAAAAGAATTGCTCATCCTCAAACAAGAACGTGAAGCCCGCAACAGGCAAGCGGAAATCCTTGCCCTCGAAAAAGAAAAAGTCCTGCAAGACCTCGAACTCGAAAAGCAGCGCGCACAGGAATTTGCCATTAAAGAGAAGCTCGAACAAGCACAAAAAGATAAAGAAATTCAGGATTTGCGCTCAAAAAGTCAAAACCTCGAAATTGCACGCCGCGAAAAAGAAAATCAATTTCTTTATCTCATCGTTTTCCTTGTCCTTATTTCCGCACTTTTAGCCGTCTATGCAC
>JBPOJO010000670.1:0-2279 GCA_052033485.1 Bacteroidota bacterium
TGGCAAATTGCACTACGCCGGCAAATATTTTCCACTTATTCCGCCGCCAATTGACGTGGGAGTTCCGCAAACCCGCCGTGGTCATGTCGCCGAAATCACTCCTTCGCCATCCGCTTGCCGTTTCTCCGCTCGAAGAATTTACGACGGGTTCGTTCCGCGAAATTTACGAGGACGAGAATGCGAAACCGGTGAGCAAAGTGCGTCGCGTGCTGCTATGTTCGGGCAAAATTTATTACGATTTGCTTGCCAAACAAACCGAAAATAAAATTAAAGACGTGGCAATTATTCGTGTCGAACAACTGCACCCCTTCCCGACCAAACAGGTAAAAGAGGCTCTTGCGAAATACAAAAACCTCGAAAGTGTGTTTTGGGTGCAAGAAGAACCCGAAAATATGGGTGCGTGGTCATATTTGCTCCGCTCTTTCTACCGCGACAAAACGCTCGGAAACATGGAAGTTGTCGCAAGAAAACCAAGCGCGTCGCCCGCAACGGGATTCAGCAAATTGCACGCAAAAGAGCAAGCCGATTTGGTCGAAAGAGCCTTTCGTTTCGTCGCACAAACGGCAGCGCGTGTGTAAATGATTTTTATTTTTGCTAAAAAAATAACCACTTTTCAAATGGCTTACGAAATTAAAGTGCCGACTGTCGGCGAATCTATCAGCGAAGTAATCGTCGCTAATTGGTTGAAAAAAGAAGGCGAAACAGTTGTGCAAGATGAAATCATTTGCGAACTCGAAACGGACAAAACTACTTTTGATGTTCACGCCGAACGTTCGGGCGTTTTGCACATCTTGGTCGAAGCAGGCGGTACAACGCCCATCGGCTCGATTCTTTGCACTATCGTCGAATCCTCTGAAGCTAAAATTCCTGAAAGTCAATCTGTTACAAACGAAAAATCAAACGAAACAAACAAGGCTGTGCAAGAAAATTTTGAAATGAAAGTTCCTGCTGTAGGCGAGTCTATTGCGGAAGTAACCGTATCGTCTTGGATGAAAAAAGACGGTGATTTTGTCAAACTTGACGAGGCAATTTGTGAAATTGAAACCGAAAAAGCTACTTTTGAATTAAAAGCGGAAAAAAACGGTTTCTTAACCATTTTGGCTAAAGAAGGCACAACTTTAAGCATCGGTGCGCCGATTTGCATGATTGCCGTAAGTGATAACGCCGGCGCAGTAGGCGAAAAACCGGCAGAAAAACTTGCCATTACAGTTGCCGAAAGTCCGCAAACCATTGTCAATTCGCACGCAGCGGGACATCCCTCTCCGGCTGCCTCAAAAATTTTGGCAGAAAAAGGCGTTGCCGCAAATGAAGTAAACGGAACGGGAATCGGCGGACGCATCACGAAAGAAGATGCTCAAAACGCCGAGAAAAAAACAATTATGCCCGTTACTTCGCCCGAAAGTGTTAAAACCACCGTCAAATCCGCTCCTGCCCCTGCTGTTTTGGCGACTGCCGGCGAACGCGACGAAAAGCGCGAAAAAATGACGACAATGCGAAAAACCATTGCACGTCGTTTGGTTGCGGCAAAAAATCAAACCGCGATGCTCACCACTTTTAACGAAGTTGATATGAGTGCCGTGATGGAATTGCGCAAAAAATACAAAGACAAGTTCAAAGAAAAACACGAGGTCGGACTTGGTTTTATGTCATTTTTTGCCAAAGCAGCCTGTGCCGCTTTGACCGAATTTCCCGCAGTAAACGCTGTTATTGACGGCGAAGAAATAATTTATCATCAATTTTGCGACATTTCCGTTGCTGTTTCGACCCCGAAAGGTTTGGTTGTGCCCATTATCAGAAATGCGGAAAAACTTTCTTTGGCGGGTATTGAAAAAGAAGTTGTCAATTTGGCAACCAAAGCGCGTGACGGCAAATTGACCATTCCCGAAATGACCGGCGGCACTTTTACCATCACAAACGGCGGTATTTTCGGCTCTATGCTCTCAACTCCGATTATCAACGCGCCCCAATCCGCTATTTTGGGTTTGCACAATATCGTTGAGCGTGCGGTGGTGGTGAACGGGCAAATTGTCATTCGCCCGATTATGTACGTTGCTTTGTCGTACGACCACCGCATCATTGACGGGCGCGAATCGGTTTCTTTCTTGTATCGCATCAAAGAAATGCTCGAAGACCCCGCTCGTTTGTTGCTCGGCGTGTAAGAGAGTTTGCTTTGCCGTTGCTTGTGTCCTCACAAACGACATCGCCGTTGTTTGTGAGTACACGACATCGCCGTTGTTTGTGAGTACACGACATCGCCGTTGTTTGAGAGTACACGACAT
>JBPOJO010000426.1:0-1999 GCA_052033485.1 Bacteroidota bacterium
GCAAATCTCAGCACGGGCGGCACGGCTACGGACGTTACTGACATCGTCCATCCTTATAATGTGTTTATGGCGGAGCGAATTGCAAGAATTGTCGGCTTGGATATTTGCGGTATAGACGTGATGACAAAAGATATCAGCGCGGCACTTCCCGAAACACGCGGTGCTGTACTCGAAGTGAATGCCGCCCCCGGCTTTCGTATGCACCTCGACCCGACGGACGGGCTTCCGCGAAACGTAGCCGCGCCGGTGATTCATATGCTTTTCCCCTCCGGTAACGGGCGCATTCCCATCATTGCCGTAACCGGTACGAACGGAAAAACGACCACTACTCGCTTGATGGCGCACATTATTAAAACGATGGGCTACAAAGTCGGCTTTACGACTTCTGACGGCATTTATATTCAAAATCGCATATTGGACACAGGCGATTGCACCGGTCCGAAAAGTACGGAGTTCGTTTTGCGCGACCCTACCGTTGATTTTGCCGTTTTGGAATGTGCAAGGGGCGGAATTTTGCGCGCAGGTTTAGGTTTTTCTCAATGCGACATCGGCATCGTTACGAATATTGCGCCTGACCATCTCGGTTTGAGTGATATTGACAGTTTGGAACAATTGGCACAGGTAAAATCGGTTGTTTTGGAAACCGTCGCGCCTACGGGGCATGCGATAATGAACGCCGATAATGACCTCACTTATAAAATGCGCGAAATTTTGCAGTGCAACAAAGCATATTTCAGCATGGACGAAAATAATCCGCGCATCAAATCGCATCTTGCTTCGGGCGGGATTGCGGCGGTAGCGGAGAACGGCTATATCACGATTTGCAAGGGAAATTGGAAATTGCGCGTCGAAAAAATTGTCAATATTCCGCTCACATTTTCGGGCAAAGCTCTGTTTAATGTCGAAAATATTCTTGCCGCAACCTTGGCGGGCTTTTTGCGGGGTTTCAAATTGGAGGATTTACGGGTAGCTTTGACTACATTTGTGCCTTCGCCGGCGCAAACGCCCGGTCGCATGAACATTTTTAAGTTCAAAAATTTTGATGTAATGATTGACTATGCGCATAATGCGCACGGTTTAGAGGCGGTGGGACATTTCATCAAACAAGTCGACGCGCCGAGAAAAATCGGTGTAATTGCGGGGGTAGGCGACCGCAGGGACGAGGATACGCACGAACTCGGGCGTGTAGCGGCGGATATTTTTGATGAAATTATCATTCGTCAGGACAAAAATTTGCGCGGGCGCACGGAAGAGGAAATCATTAATTTGTTGATTGAGGGCATAAAATCGGTTGATTCGACCAAAAAATATATGGTAATTCCGCGCGAGCGCGAAGCGATAGAGTATGTGGTAAAAAACTCTCCGAAAAATTCTTTTATCACGATTTGCAGCGATGTCGTTCCTGACGCGCTTGAGCAAGTGATGCGTTTAAAAGAAGCGGAGGAAGATTTGATTTTGTGATTTTTCATTTTTTTGTAGGTTTAAAGGGCAATCTTTCTGAGGTTGCCTTTTTTTTAAAGCTGTTTAGTTAAGCGTTGATACTCAATCGGAAAGACGAAATTTCTGAAAAATATATAGTTCCTAACAGAACAAAAAAGAGCGGGGGTGCATTTTTCTACCAATATCAAGTGCCTAACGGCATAAAATACGCCCTTAGGCGTTGTATATTGATAGAAAGTCGTCATCTCTTTTTACCCAATTCCCGTTAGGGGCTGCATATTTTTGTCTTTTTTTTCCAAATCCTTAACTAAACAACATTAAAGTTAAATAAATTTTATTCTGTTTTCATTGATGAAGTAAAGCTACATGCTTGCAGAGCGTTCTTTCGTGTTTTGGGTATGGAAAATAAAACAAAAAGAAATTTCGGAAAAAAGCCTATTTTTAAATGGCTTGTCAATTTTTTTTTCTGTCTGCTTTTAATCAGTTCGGCGGGAATACTTTTGGCGACAACTCCGCGGGCCCGACAATCTTTGCTTACGGCGATTTCTGCCAAAGATTC
>JBPOJO010000207.1:0-11019 GCA_052033485.1 Bacteroidota bacterium
AAATTAATATGCGCTGCCTTATATCCCTCTTTTTCCAACTCTTCCGCTAATTGCCTGAAATAGGTACTTTTACCCGTTTGGCGCGGTGCCCAAATTGTGAAATAACGCTCATCGCGCACATTTGCAATGCCTTGTTCTAAAAGAGAGCGGCGTTGGAGGGTATAGTGTTTTTGGGGGATATTCGGTCCCGATGTATTGAAATCTTTGCGCATTTTCTTTTTTTTTTCTTTGTGCAAAGATACGTTTTTTTTCAAAAAATGTCGCTTCGTTGAGCAAAATTTGACAAGATTTCAGGAGGAGAGAGAAAAAATCGGTGTTTTTGAGATAAAAAACTGTAAATCTCGCCGCCGGAGTCTTCACAATCAAAAGGGCGACTGCACTGATTTTTCAACAATAAAACTTGCGCAAGTACTTAATTTTCCTTTCACAAGCGTTTTTTGCCAAAAAAGAAAAAATTATTGTACATTTGCGCGTCATTACAAAGTTCATGGCGATTTTTGACCAAAAATTCACCCTTGCGAAATCTTGTAATCTTTATGGTAAAATAGACAAATCAATGGAAAATCAAAAAAATTTTGTTGAAACTTTGCGCGAAAGAGGAATGTTGCACGATGTTATGCCGGGCACGGAAGAAGCGTTAAAAAATGAAAAAATTATCGGCTATGTCGGTTTTGACCCGACCTCTTCATCGTTGCATATCGGTAATTTGGCAACAATAATGCTTTTGGTACAGTTGCAAAAAGCGGGACACAAGCCGGTAGCTTTGGTCGGCGGTGCAACGGGTATGATTGGAGACCCGTCCGGAAAATCGCAAGAACGCAATCTCCTCGACGAGGAAACTTTGCGTCAAAATCAAGAAGGCATCAAAAATCAATTAGGGCATTTTTTGGATTTTGAAGGCGAAAATGCCGCCGAAATTGTCAATAACTACGATTGGTTCAAAAATTTTTCATATCTCGGATTCTTGCGCGAAGTGGGCAAACATCTCACGATTAGCTACATGACGGCGAAAGATTCCGTGCAAAAACGCTTGGAAACGGGACTTTCTTATACCGAATTTTCCTATCAACTTTTGCAGGCTTATGACTTTTTTTACCTCAATCAACACAAAGGCGTTCGTTTGCAAATGGGCGGCTCTGACCAATGGGGCAATATCACGTCCGGCACCGAGCTTATTCGCAGAATGGGCGGCACCGAAAGCTTTGCCCTCACGACCCCGCTCATTACAAAATCGGACGGCGCGAAATTCGGAAAATCCGAAAGCGGTAATATTTGGCTCGATGCCGAACGCACTTCCCCCTATCAATTTTACCAATTTTGGCTCAATTGCGCGGACGAAGATGCGCCGAAATTGCTCCGTGTTTTCACCCTCAAACCATTGGCTGAAATTCTCGAAATCGAAACCGAACACGCTAAAAATCCGCACAATCGTCTCATGCAAAAGGCTTTAGCGGAAGACGTTTGTTTGCGCGTGCACGGCAAAGCCGCCCTCGAAACTGCCGTGGCAGCCTCCGAAATTCTTTTCGGGAAAGACGTTACGGCGCAACTGAATCGCATTGATGAAAAAACACTTTTGAGCGTTTTTGAAGGCGTTCCGCAAGTCAATGTGCCCCCTTCCGTCCTTGCAACCGAAGTTACGGACTTTCTTTCCGTGCATACCGCCTCGCAAATTTTTGCCTCAAAAGGCGAAGCAAAACGCAGTATTCAAGGGGGAGGAGTTAGCATTAACAAAATAAAAATCAACGGCGGAGAAAAAGCCGCTGATTTTCAACTTTTGCAAAACAAATATTTGCTCGTTCAAAAGGGCAAAAAGAATTATGTTTTGATTAAAGTTGAAGATTAATTTTTGAAATGAATTGTTTTTTTCTCTTTTTTTTTCTATTATTGCACCAAGTATCAAACTTTTTTTGGCAAATCAAGGTTATACACTAAAATAAATTTTAATATGGGAAAAGCTCTCGAAGTTACCGAAGGCAATTTTGACGAAATCATCTCATCCGGAAAACCGGTTTTGGTTGATTTTTGGGCGGAATGGTGCGGTCCATGCCTCATGATGGCACCCGTTATTGACGAATTGGCTGAAAAATACAAAGATTCGGCTATCATTTGCAAAGTCAATGTTGATTCGAATCCTAACTTATCAATCAAATTCGGCATAAGAAGTATTCCGACGATGATGATTTTTAAAAACGGTAAAGTTGCGGACAAAGTTATCGGAGCAACACAAAAAAATGCTTTGATTTCCAAAATAGACGCACAGCTTTAAAAAAATGACGGCTCTGATTGACAAAATCGTTCAGAGCCGTAAATTTTTTTCCCGAAACTCAAGACACGCCGGCAAATTTTTTCACTTCCTCTATCAAAACGTGGTCGCCGGGGTCTTTTCCGTAATAGGCAAGTTCTAATTCAAAATCTTCATTGATAAAAAAATCGGCAGGCATAAGACTCACGGACGCATCTTTGTCTGTTGCGGTAACGCCGATACTTTTTGCTTCTTTCTGCTCCTTCATCAAAGAGCCGTTCAAGACGGCACCGAGCAATTTAAGCATGGATTTTTCGAGTCCGTACTGTTTGTAAATTTTCAATTCATTGTCCGAAATCATTGTCCAAGGCATTAAGCCTTGATGAAAAATGCTTGAACGAACTTTATCCGTCGTGCTTTCAAAGAAAAAGACGACTTCAAGTCCCGCGTTGCGAAGTTTGACGCTGTTGCCCATCATTTTGTGCAACCGAACGTTACAAAACGGACAACCGACGTTCCTGTGAAATGCAAGATAAATTCGTTTGCCGCGCAAATTCGACAATTTGAAATCATTTCCGAAAATGTCCTTCACCGTGAAATCCGGTGCAATTTTGCCTTTACTGAGTTGCATGCAATCTTTTTCTAAAAACGTGAATAATAAGAAGATAGTTTTTATTTTTTTGTTAAAAAAATGCAAGGTGTCGTATCAACCATGCGTGTTTTAACTAACAGCATTGCACGTATCGAAACACAAAAAAACACTTGTGAGACACTTTCTGTCAAACAGATGCAAAATTTCTGACTATGCAGCCTGAATCTTTACAAATAATTTTTATTTTTGCGAATTAATGCGCTTTTTTTCAGCTAAGTAAATTCGGCTGCACAAAAGCGAAGCCTCAGCGAACTTTATTTAAAAATATGTTCACTTTAAAAGAGAAATTAAACCATTTTATTTACGAAAGTCGCTTTCGGGTCATTAAACTTGAGCAATATCTTGCCTCAGTGAATACCGTGTTTGCAAGCGTTTTGCTCATTTGGCGTTACGGTTTTTTGCCAAACGGGGCTGAAACAGAGGCGATTTTTAAGTACGCGGATATTTCTTTCTCCGTTTTTGCGATTTGTTGGTTTTTGCGTGTTTTTTTTCAAGAAAAGTCGCCGCTTTACTATTGGCGCAGTCATTGGTTCGAAAGTGTTTTAATTGGTTTTTTGTTTGTCAATGGTTTTTTGAATTTATTGTTTGAAATAAAACTCGGAACAAAATTCTTTGAAATGCTGCACAGCAAAGACGTTTCGGGGAATTATCGTCATGTTTTATCCGCCTTTTTGCTGACTCTCTTAGGACTTGAATATACGCGCCTCACAACGCGCCTTCCGAATATCAACATTAAGCCTTCCACGTTATTTTTGTTGAGCTTTGTTTTTCTGATTTTGGGCGGTGCTTTTGCCCTCATGATGCCGGCAATGACGAGCAAAGATGAAGGGATAAAATTCATTGACGCGCTTTTTATTTCGACAAGTGCCTCCTGCGTTACGGGGCTTTCAACGATAGATTTTGCCAAAGATTTTACACCGAAAGGGCATTTTGTCGTGATGATTTTGGCGCAAATCGGCGGTATCGGCATGATTACTTTTGCTACTTTTTTTGCTACTTTTTTGACGCGCGGGGTAGGTTTGAAGCATCAATCAATCATTCAAGACCATTTGAGCAGCGATTCGCTCAACTCAGCAAAAGACCTTTTGCGAAAAGTTATCGTCTATACTGCCGTGATTGAAACCATCGGCGCAATTTGCATTTTTTTTACTTGGGACGAGTATTTTTGGGACAGAAATCATCAGTTTGAGTCTTTGGGGCAAAAAATATTTTTTTCTGTTTTTCACTCCATTTCGGCATTTTGTAATGCGGGTTTTAGCTTGTATTCGGGCGGTATGTGCGATACCGAATATTCAACGCATCGAATGTTCAATTTGCACCTCGTTATCTCTTTAATCATTGTTTTGGGCGGCATTGGCTTTACAACATTAGAAGATATTTTTTCTTGGAAAAGAATAAAATCAAGGCTGATTCAGCCATGGCGAACATACAGTATCGGCAGTAAAATTGTGCTGAAAGCCACATTTTGGTTAATTTTTGTGGGTATGCTCGGCTTTTTTCTGCTCGAATTCCCGCTTTTGCGCGACCGCACTATTTACGAGGCGTTTGTAACCGTTTTTTTTCAATCCGTAACGACGCGTACCGCCGGTTTTAATTCACTGGATTTTTCAATTTTACAAGATGCGACCCTTTTCTTGGTCATTATTTTGATGTTTATCGGCGCGGCTTCGGGTTCAACTGCGGGCGGTTTGAAAATTACGACTTTTGTTTTAACTGTTCTCGGCGCAATTTCGACGATTCGCTTGCAAGAGCGCGTTATGCTCTACAAACGGACTATTTCTGACGAAACCATCAGAAAAGCATTTGCGATTTTTATGTTTGCGATAGCTTATAATGCGATTGCAATTTTTTTGCTCGTTATTGTCGAATCTCCCGCGCCGGACGAAAAACGTTTTGTTTTGAAAATTATTTTTGAGCAAGTCTCCGCCTTTGCTACCGTAGGCTTGAGCATGAGCTACACCTCAAATTTGACTTTTTGGGGCAAAGTAATCATTATTTCCTCTATGTACCTCGGTCGTGTCGGCACGCTCACCTTAGCGATTGCCCTGAGTAATTCTGTTGTCAGCAATTCTTATCGCTATCCGACAACACAAATTATGGTGGGATAAAAAACAATTTAACGTTTTGAGGTGTTTTTTATTCCGAAAAGTTTGTTAAAAATTAATTTTTTGGGTTTATTTTTGCAATGTTTTCGATTCAAAATCAGTTTAAACCTTATGAAAATGCGCAAAGCTGCCTTTATTTTGCTTTTTTTGGCTTTTTTTATTTCAAAAGCCCAAGCACAAGAAGATTTAAAAATTGAAAATAAATCGGAAGTGCTTGAAAGGTACTACGATGACGGAGAATACGAAAAAGGCATCACGAAAGTCAGCCGACAAATAAAAAAATATGCGTCAAGAGGCTTTTACGCAATGCGTTTTCAGCCGCAACTTGCCAAATTTCAAATGGCAAACGGTGAATTTGCGGCTTTTGAAAAAACAGTTGCTAAATACCTCAAAAACAAAGCTGCAAACGGCGAAGCAAGCGAAAGTTATGCGCGCGGTTTGCTCGAAACGGCGTTGATTTACGTCGAATACGGCAATCCTACCCTTGCGCAAAAATACCTCACACAGGCGCATGACCTCATGCCCGAAAAAATTTTAAGCGGACAAACCGGCAATAAATATCGTTGGGCGAATGCCGTAACAGCTTATCTGAGAGGCGATTGGGCTGATTTTCTCAAAAAAGCCGAAGAATTTACCGCTCAAAAAAACTTTGCCGAAGCCGTCGAATTTTTTGATGAAGCCAATCAATCTTTGCAATCGCGCAACGCAAAACCGCGAGAAGTTTTGCGTGCCAAAATTAAACACCTTGAAATCAAGACTTTAACCGCAGACGCGCAAAGACGACTTGGGCGATACGCCGATGCACAAAAAACGCTTTCCGAAGTTGAATTGATGTTTGCTTCGCCCGAATTTTCCAATAAAAATCAATCTTTTGTCCTTTTTGAGCACGTTTCTCTTTTGTTGATGATTGAAAAAGGCGAAAGCAGGGAGGCTATTCGAAAAAGACTTGAAAAAAATTTGTATTTCGGCGAAAGAATTGTCGGCTTGGTGCATCAACGCTACATGGCTTTGCATAAGGAAGTTATCGCTTATTACAACAATTCCGGCTTTGCGCAAGAAGGAAAATCTGTCTTTTTTAAGCCTTACAAAATTTACCTCGACACGCGCTACCCGATTCGCAGCCGCAAACATCGTTACGAACTCCGGAAAAGTACGGGGCGTTATTTCGGAAAAAATAATTTTCATTACGGCTATTCGCGATTGCTCGATGCGGCGCACGAACAGCAAATCAGAAATTTTCGCGGTGCCGAAAAAATTCTTGCTGATTTGCATAAAAACGCCGAAATTTTTCCCCTCAATCACCCCGCAAGGCGCGATTTGTTGCTTTTGATGGCTAAAAATAAAATTTCTTTGGACAATTTGCCCGTAGCCGAAAAACTGCTCACGGAGTTGAAAAATAATTCCGAAATGGTTTTCGGAAAAAAATCTTTCCAAGCCGATGAAGCCGATGCAGAAATTGCCCTTTTTTACATTAATTATTCCAACCGTTTTGATGACGCTGAAAATATTCTTGTCAAACTGTTTGAAAATGCAAAAATTTACGAAAAAAATGCCGAATTCTACCTCCGTTTAAAATCGCTTGATGCTGATTTAAAGGATTTTAAAGGAAATTTAAGTGAGGCTTTGCAAGTGCAGGTAGAAATTTTGGCTGAATTAAAAAATCATTTTGACAGCTCACACGTGCGTTACGCGGTCGAAAAGCAAAAAGTTTTGCAATTTTTGATGCGGAAAGGCAATTATCAAACCGTCGAAACAGCTATTAAAGAGGTTACGGACGTATATGAACGCGAAGGAAACCCCAATTTTAACATTTATCAAGCCGAAGCCTTAGAAATTGCCGCGCAATTTTACGTCGTCATGGGACTTTACGGCGATGCACAAGACGCGCTTTTGCGTTCAAACAGAAAATTTGCCAAAACAACTTCCGGCACCGGCAACTCCTCCTCGGAAGATGAATTGGCTAAACTTTACGTGCAAATGGGGCGTTTTTATGATGCTGAAAAATTGTTAAAAAAGACCATTACTACGCGCGAAGAGCGTTTTGGGGCAAACAGTCGCTTTTTGATTCACCCGTATCGCGAGATTGCCAACTTGGAAATGAATTATCACGGAAATTATGTTGCGGCAGACAATTATATCAACAAAGCCTACGATATTTCCGTCGCGACTTACGGCGAAGAATCCCTCGAAGCCGCACAATCGCTTGCTGTTATGGCAAATATGTCCAACGCCATCGGCGATTTTGCCAAAGCATCTGAAATTTGGGAAAAAGTCATTTCCGTAAAAGCGAAAACTTACGGCGATAAAAGTATTGATTTGGCATCAAACTACCTCGATTATGCCGTCGCAAAATTCAATAATAAGGACAAACAGGCGGAAGTCGATTCTTTGCTCGAAAAATCCATGATTTCCATCAGCTCAAACATCGGACTTTACAACCCTGCGTATGCACAAGTTTTAAAAAATTCGGCAAAAGTCTACCTCAAATCCGGTCAAAGGAAAAGAGCAAGGACAAACTTGGAGCAATCGCAAAAAATTTGGGAAAAACTCGCCGCCGAAAACAGCGCGAATCGTTGGGAAATTGAGCATGAACTTGCTTTGGTTTTGGCAGAAGAAGCTGAATATGTGCAAGCCGAAAAATTGCTTTTGAGGGCAAGCAAAAATTTGAAAAAAATTTACGGCGAAAAACACCCGAAATACGTCGAAACATTATCGGATTTGGCTAAAATTTACTTTATTCAAAACAATTCTAAAAAATCTTTTGAAAATATTGACCTTGTTTTGGACAATTACAAAGCCTATATCAAACAAAGTTTTCCCGCTTTGAGTGAGCGCGAAAAGTCTAATTATTGGAGTTTTATTCGTGAAAAATTTGAATTTTACAATAATCTTGTTTTCAAATATGCTCGGGAGGATAATCAACGTGTTGCCTCTCTGCTCGACAATGCAATGCTGACGAAAACCCTGCTTTTAGGCTCTTCCGTCAAGGTGCGCGCTGCTATTTTGAACAGTAAAAATGATTCGCTCATTAAAAACTATTACAAGTGGATTGAAAAACAAGAATTGTACGGAAAAGTGCTTGGTATGTCGCAAGAACAGCGAAGAGCCGAACAACTTGACCCTCAAAAAATTAAAAAAGACATTGAAAACCTCAATAAAATTCTTTCAAGGCAATCCGAAGCCTTCACTGCCGACGAACAAACTGCTGCTTGGCAGCAAGTCCAAACCGCGCTCGGAAATGATGAAATTGCCGTCGAAATGATACGTTACCGCGTTTTTGACGTGAATTTTTCCGACTCCGTCGTTTATGCCGCTTTGATGTTGCAAAAAAGCGGAGACGTGAAATTTGTTCAAATTCCGAACGGAAGATTTTTGGAAACAAAAGGTTTAACTTACTACAAAAATATCACCTCACTCCGGCGCGAAGACCGACTTTCTTACAATCTTTTTTGGAAAGTAATTGATGAAAATATCCCCGATAACGCCAAAATTTGGTTCAGTGCGGAAGGTGCTTACACACAAATTAATCCCGAAGGCTTATTGGTGAATGATTCCGAATACGTTATTGACCGAATGGACGTGAATCTAATCGGCAGCTCCTCTGACTTAATCCAAAAATCTCGCTCCGAAAAATTTGTCAACAACAACGATTTTGTCATTATCGGCAACCCGAAATTTTATCGCGATGTAACGGAGGAGGAACTTTTTACGGCAAAAAGACCGATTCCGCAGCTCAAAGGCGCGGAACAAGAAGCTTTGGAATTGCGGAAAATTCTCACCGACAAAAATGTTAAAATGCAATTTTTTGTGCGCGGATTTGCGTCCGAAGATACGCTCCGTTTCATCAAAAGTCCCCGTGTTTTCCACATTGCAACACACGGTTTTTTTGAAGCCCAAAAATCGCAAAACAACAATGTGCTTGCTTTAAACGAAAACGCAACTTTTGATAATCCTCTTTTGCGTTCGGGTTTGATGCTGCGCGACGCGGGCGATTTGATGAAAACCAAAAATTATTTTGAGTATAATCGTTCCTCGGGGGTTTTGACGGCTTATGAAGTGGCAAACTTAAATTTTGACAACACGGAATTGGTCGTTTTGAGTGCTTGCGAAACGGGAAAAGGGGACGTTAAAGAGGGCGACGGGGTTTTCGGTTTGCAGCGCGCTTTTTTTGTTGCCGGTGCCAAATCCTTGATTATGAGCCTTTTCAAAGTTGATGATGAAGCAACAAAAAAATTAATGTTGCTTTTTTATCAAAAATGGCTCGAAACAGGCGACAAAAGAAAAGCCTTTAATGATGCCAAAAAAGAATTGCGAAAAGAATATGAGCACCCCTATTATTGGGCTTCTTTTGTCATGTTAGGCAGTTAAGACACTTTCAATTCATGTGTTGTTTGTGAAGGCGCAAAAAATGTACAACGGACTTTAGTCCGTTATCTTCTGCCGATATTTGTGTCTTCAAAAACGAACTTCGTGATGCGGTTGCTTATTGTCGCTTGTGAAGGCACAAGCGACGGCGAAAAACCTTACTCAGGAAGCCCTTAATCGCCAATTTTAATCCAAGTTATACCGACTTCAGTTTAAAACCTGCAAATTGGTGAATAAAAAAATTGACCTGCTAAGACTGCTTTTGTTTTTTTAAGAAAAATAAAATACCTTTCGAAAAAAATGTACGAAAAAAATGTACGAAAAAAAACTATGACAGCACAAAAGGAAATTTTAGACCGCATTGAAAAAGCCGATTTTGCAGGGGCTTTTGCGGAAATAGATAAATATTACCTCAAAGGAACAGTCTACAACAAATTCAAAAATGAGTTTATTTGGGGCGAGATAGGGCATGATTTCCCGCAAAGGCTCACAACCTTTGTAAAATCTATTCCCTTTGACAAACCTGAAAGCAAAGTTGATTTGCTCTCGGCGTTTTTCAAAACGCCCAAAAAACTCGAAAATATTACCCAAAACGACCTGCTCGACTCAAGGGCATTGTTTTACAAAGAAAAATATCAAAGGCGAAATTTTGACGAAATACTCGACCAACGCACCGCTGAGGGCAAAGCATCGGTCTTGATTGGAAATCCTTTGGCGGGAAAATCTACCGCCGTTTTGGAAACTTTGATGACCCTCAAAGCTCAAAAACCTGAAAAATACATGGTTTTGTTCCCGCGTTTCCTTGCACCGCAAGCCCAAGAAAAAGGCTATGATTTTGCCGGTTTGATGCAGCTCGACGAGTTTTCATTTGAAAATTACATTTTGGTTATCAATGACATACACGACTTTGCAAAATACGGTAATTTTGGCATTTTGCTGATGTTCGTACTCAACCGAGGCGGCTTGGTTTTGGCGACCTGCCGAAAAGGGGAAGAATATGCCCACTATCAGCAACTTTGTGAGGCAAACCCCAAAATCCCCGAAGCCATGCTCGAAATCGAAATCCCGATTATAGACGAAAATGAGCGTGATGAGTTGCAAAAAAAACTCACCTGCGTACAGCCCGAACAAATAGACGGATTCGACGGCAATATCGGCTCATGGTACTTGCCTTTGGAAGCCATGCGCAAAAAATACGCAGACCTGCAAAAAGACACCGGTCCGATTGCCCAAACCTCGATGTGGCTTTTGCATTGCCTCAAACTGTTTTATTACATGGAAGGCTACGCCGAACGCATGAGTTACCCTTTTACCAAAGTCATGGAATTTACGCACCGCTACGTAAGCCATTACGAACTCGAAAAACCCATTGCCCAAGAAATGAGTTTTCAGGAAAAACTAAACTTACTCAAAGCCCAAGGCATGGGACAAGATGCCCGCAAGAAAACCGACAAAAAAGTATTCGAACAAAACTTCATACAAGCCCTCACGACCTTGCGGAACGAAAACCGACAAGGTTTGGCTTTTGTGCGCCTCAACGAAAAACAAGACCTCATCAAAGTAGAACCCGTCTATCTCGACAAAATTATAGACACGAATTTTAATGCCCAAAAAGCCAAAGATGAACTGTTTGAAATTTGCCGCGAAGAAAAAGA
>JBPOJO010000492.1:0-12868 GCA_052033485.1 Bacteroidota bacterium
GCTCCGCCGAAATCTTGTGCATGGTTGTCTAAAAAATTACATTTAGCAATAATCGGCGTGCCTTCCGCAAAGAGACCGCCGCCCTTGTTTTCCGTGCCGCCTCCGTTTGCGTAGCTGTGCGCAATCAAAAATCCGTTCAACATCGTAGCGGCATCGGCTGTAGCTTCGCTCTTAACAATATGGTAGCTGTCGCCGTCATCACCCGAATCCGAGCTGTTGAGGTCGCCGCTCAAAGTGGTTAAATAGTTATCAGGGTCGCGGTCTTTCATGGTCGGGTGCGCAACCGAGCCGGGGAAACCGCCGAAAAATTTAACTCCTGTTTTGAGTAAAAAAAATGCGTTTCGGTCTGCCGTCGCAGAGGGCATATAGGTGCCTTGTTTTACCCATATTTCATTTCCGGCAGCGGCTATAGCAATAGCATCTTCCAATTTTATAAAGGCATTGTCCCAAGATGTGCCGTTATTTGCGCCGGTTGCTGCTGCATCAACATATCTAATGACGGCTGTTTGGGCAAAAATATGCTGCGAAAACAAGCACAAAGCTGTTGCGAGCAGCGTTCGTATGAGAATGTTTGTAAAATGTTTCATAAAAAATTATTTGCAAAGTGGGGACTTTTCAATGAAAATTTTGTCAGAGAAAAATAATGTAAAGATACGAAAAAAGTCCTTAAAAAGTTATTTTCAGGGCGTTAAAAAAACAAAAGGAAAGAGTATACTTCGTTTAATTATACCGATGTATAAAATCAAGGCAATTCCGATATTTTTAGGCAAAAAAAAACAAAAAAAACACCGTCGAAATTACAAAATCGCATTTCAAAATCAAAGGCAAGTAGCCTTCGGTACAAATTGATACTTTTTTTTATGTGCAAAATCCTGAATTTTTCGGAGAACAGAACGGACTTTCAACGAAAAGCATTACATTTGCAGCGCGCCGAAAAAAGGCAGGCGCGAGAATATTTTTGAAAAATAAGGTAACTATTCAGCCCGGTGTGCCGCGAGCTATCAGCTTGCGATTTAAAATGTTAAGTTCGCAAGTGATAGCTCGCGAAACAAAGTTTTGCAAGCTGCCTGAACAGTTACGCAATAAGAAAATAATAACGGCATTTTCAATTCCTGATATATGCAACAAATTTTGGTGATTTTGATGCGCTATCGCTCATTCGGCGTGTTTCTGCTGTTGGAACTTATGGCGATTTGGCTCATCATCAGGCATAATAATTTTCAAAGAATGAGTTTTTTTTCGACCGCAAACGCTTTTACCGCGAATGTTTTGGCAACGCGCGAAGAAGTCATTAGTTATTTTAATTTAAAAGAAGTTAATGAGAAACTCTTAGCGGAAAATGCTGATTTACAAGAAACCATCAAAACTTTGCGGGCGCGAACACCGAAACTTGAAAGCTCAGCGGCGTTTGATTCTTTGGCGGAATTGAAAAAAACATATCAATTTATCCCTGCGCGAATTGTCAAAAACTCCGTTTCGCTTGCCAACAATTATCTTCTCATCAATCGCGGCACCGCACACGGAATTGAGCCGAATATGGGGGTGATAACCTCAAAAGGCATCGTGGGAAAAGTGAAAGACTGCTCCGAAAATTTTTCCGTCGTGTATTCTTTGCTGCATACAAACGTAAAAGTTTCGGCACAAATCAAACGCAATCGCGAGCTTTGCACCGTGCAATGGGACGGCAGAAATCACCGCGAAGCAGAAGTGCTTTTTGTGTCCCGTCATGTGGACGTAAAAATCGGCGACACGCTCATTACTTCGGTCTACAATCCCGTTTATCCGGGGGGATTTCCCATCGGAATTGTTAATTTTGTCGAAAAAAACCCCGCCATGACGTATATTAACATTCGTATCGGTTTGTTTTTAAATTTCGGCGAAATTGATTATGCTTATGTCGTGAATAATTTGTATCAAAAAGAAACCGCCGTACTCGAACAAAGAACGCAGGAAAGCGACCAAAAAAAGCAAAAATGAAAAATCCGATATTTTACACCCTAAAATTTCTCTTGTACGCATTTTTTCAGGTCTTGTTTCTGAAAGATGTAACCGTTTTCGGTTATGCCCACAATTTTTTTTACCTCGCGGCTCTGTTGATTTTACCGCTCGAAATGACCGCGATTCCGACGATGTTGATTTGTTTTGTTATGGGAATTTTTGTGGATAGTTTTTATGATACGGGCGGCATACACACAGCGGGCGCGGTGCTGCTTGGGTTCATACGCCCTTATTTACTCAATTCGCTCAAACCTATCGGCGGGTATGAGACAACGGCAGAGGCAACGGCGGAAAGTATGGGCTTGCGATGGTTTTTTTCTTATGCTTCTGTCCTGATTTTTGCCCATCATTTTGTTGTTTTCGGGCTTGAATCGTTTTCATTTCAACTTTTTCTTTCGGCATTTTTCAAACTGACGGCAAGTTTCATTTTTACATTGTTGAGCATTTACGGATTTCAGGCGGCATTTAATCGTTTTATGTAGCAACAGTCGTTTGTGAAGACACAAAACAACGGCTGAAGTTTGAAAATTTTATTTTGTTTCTTCCGCTTCCAATGCCGTTAAAAAATCTGCCAATTTGCCGATTTGATGGGGTTTTTCGTCCAAATCGGTGGAAAATGAATACACAAAAGGATTTTCGGGCGCATCGTCATTGAGCAAAAAAAAGTAGGCTTCGGCACCGTTGTTCGACTGTGCAAAAATAAGCCGCTCTTCGGAGCGAATTTCAGGGGTGAATCTTAGCCACCAAATGTCTGCCGCCTCGTTTTCGACGGTGAAAAATTTGCGCGGATTCCAAACGATTTGCGCGGAAAAAGTTTGAATCATGTTTTTGCTTTCAAAAAATTCATTCTTAGGCGTTCCGCCTAATCTTTTTACTTCCCGAAGAATATTGTCAAAATCAGTCATAACGGTATCATCAATCGGTAAAAAAAATGCGCCCGAAAAAAAAATTTCTCGGGCGCGAAAAAACTATTTTCCTTCAGCTAATTCTTTTTTCAATACGTCAATTTCGGCTTTAGCGGCTTTAATTTTCGCATCGTATTCATTTCTCAAAGAATCGGCATTTTTAGATTTGGCAAAAAATGCGATGTTATTTTGCCAAAGATTAATGTCGTTTTCAAGAGCGGAAATTCGTTTTGAGGACGAAGTTTCTTTCTTTTTAACAGTTTTGAAAGTTTTGCTGCTCATGCGAACATTGTGTTTTTCGCGGAAAGCCGAAAGTGTTTTGTTGTCGGGATTGATTTTATCCAAACAAGCATCAACGGCTTCGGTGAAAGCATCTTGTGCTTCGCCGATTTGTTTGCGGGGCACAAAGCCGATTTCGTTCCACTTATTGACCAATTTTTCGAGTTCGGGGAGAGCGGGCGTTCCGGCAGAGAGAGCCTCAATTTCTTTGCAAACGGCAGCTTTTGCCTCAAAGTTATTAGAAAACTCTTTGTCTTGAATGTTTCTTCTGTTGCGTTTGCGCTCAAAAAATTCATCACAAGCCTTTTTGAAACGTTCAAAAATTTGGTCGCTGACGTTGTCGGGAGCGGGACCAATTTTTTTCCATTCTTCCTGCAATTCTTTGAAAGTTTCGGTTGCTGCGTCCCAATCGTTGCTCGCTTTAGCGGCTTCCGCTCTTTCGCAAAGAGCTTCTTTGGCTTTCAAATTCGTTTTTCTTTCGCCTTCCAAAGATTCGAAGAACTTGCTTTTATTTTCAAAGAAAGTTTTGAAGTTTTTCCAAAAATGTTTGTTAAGCCCTTTTGAAACTTCTTTCGGAGCGGGTCCGACGGCTTCCCAAGCGGTTTGCAAATCGAGAATTTCTTTGGTTTTTTCGTTCCATTCTTTGATTCTGTCCGATTTGAAATCAATGTAAACTTCGACTTTGAGGCAAAGTTCTTGTTTGAGTTTCATGTTGTCTTCGAGAATTTTTTTGAAATCATCGTTAGCCGAACGTTTTTTATCATAGATTTTGTCGGAAGCAGCTTTGAATCTGTCCCACACTTCTTCTTGTTTATCTTTCGGAACGGCGCCGATTTGCTTGAATTTTTTGTGTAATTCGTTGAGCAATTTAACGGCTTCGTTGATGTTTTCATTTTCGCCGAGTTCTTCAGCTTTTTTGCAGATGTCAAGTTTCGCTTCGAGGTTTTTGTTCAAACCATATTCGAGCATTTCTTTTTCCATCTTTTTTTGTTGATAAAAGCGGTCGAGCGTTGCGCGGTAAGATTTGTTGAGGTCGTCGAGCTCGTTTTGCGGCACGGGACCTGCGGTTTTCCATTCTTCCTGCAATTTTTTGATAGCATCAAAATCACCTCTGCCGTTTTGCTTTTCACTGCCTTCGACTTTTTCGATGAGATTTTTGATGTCTTCAATGATTCTACGCTTCGTTTTGAGGTTTGTGTTTTTGTCTTCCTCTTGCTTACGGTAGTGTTCGTCGCGGAATTTGCGGAAATTTCTGTAAATTTCTTCAAATTTGAGCGTTTGCTCATCTTTTTTAAACTCAAAGCCTTCTTCAGCTTCTTCGGGATTTTCGGCGTTAGCTTTAAAAGCCAAGAGCGCGGCTTCTCTGTCTTCGTTAAAAAAGGCATCAACCCTTTCGCGCATCGCTTTGAATGCGGTATCGGTTTGTTTGAAGTTCAATTTTTGCTGTGCGGTTTTAAACAAATTTTCGGCAAAATCAACAATTTGTGCCTTGTCGAAAGCAGAAAAATCGGTTTGAATAGCCGTCTCCGCGTCATTGCCCGCCTCATCAACGATTTCGGAAGGAGCGGTTTTTTCCGCCACAAGTTGCTCTTGCGCCATATTTTCCAATGAATCCGCAGGAGTTACTCCTTCGGCAGAAGTGAAATTTTCGTGTTCGTTTACCATAACGAAATGAAGTTTTAAGTTCGTGAAAAGTGCCAAAGCACCAAAAGTCGCCAAAACACACCTGACAAATTATTGCTCTCGGCGTAACCGAATCGGAGCGAGAGCAATAATTTACAAGTCAAAAAATAAAAATACAAAATTATTTTTGCAAAGATAGCAAAAAAACTCAATTTAATCGCGGATTCACCGGATAATTAGAAAATATTCTGAATTTTCCGCCGAGCGATTTCACTAATTTTCGCCAAATTTGTTGCGCATCGGTTTCAAAAATAACCGCAGGGTGTCCGCGAAAAACCCACCAAGTATCGGATTTAAATTCGTCTTTGAGCTGCTCAACCCCCCAACCGCTGTAACCGGCGATAAAACGGCAGTTTTCGGTGTGGTGAATGAGATGCAAAGTGCAAAATTGCTCAAAATCGCCGCCCCAAAAAATGCCCTCACCGATTGGAATTGCCCCATCGAGCTGCGCATAATCGTGCAAGATGTGAAGGCTGTTTTGCTCCACGGGACCGCCGAGAAAAAGTCGTTCTTCGCCGTTTAGCTTTGATTCCAAAACATCTCCCAAACTTAGCGTGGTCGGTTTATTGACAATTAAACCGAAAGTACCCGATTCGTTGTGCTCACAAATCAAAATGACGGAGCGTTCAAAATTGGGGTCGTGCAGAAAAGGCTCCGAAATCAGAATATCTCCGCGTTTCAGGCTTCTGTCACTTTGGCTAAAATTGAAAAACATCTCGGAATTTTGCATATCCCTCCTTGATTAAGGTAAAAGCTAAAAAACAACATGAGGCGCAAACTTAACAAAAAAAAATTGAAACAAAACGACTTCTTTTTTGAAATTCCGTGCAGGCTTTTGAGGGCGGCAGGTGGGATTTTTGAAAAATGAAGCAATAAAGCTGCAAATTTTTTTAATAAACGAAAAAAAATGTGCTGATGTTGCATCAATAAGACTCAAAAAATGCAAAAATAGTTGCTTTTGTAGTCCTTTAATGCGGACAAATTTTCACACTTTGATTTTAAAATTCCAATTATTCGTATCGGGAATCGTACCTCTTTTGATGCCGTCCATAAGTTCAAAAAGTTTTTTACTTATCTCCCTTGTTTCCACTTTCGGCAGTTCAAAAAGTTCATTTTCATACGAAATATGCGAAATCGGGCTAATCGTCGCCGCAGTTCCCGCGCCGAACGCCTCTTGCATTTTGCCGTTTCGACAAGCGTCGAGAATTTTGTCAACTTTCAGAGGAGATTCTTCGATTCGATAGCCCAAAGCGCGTGCAAGCGCAATCAAACTTCGCCGCGTAACGCCGTCGAGAATCGAAGAGCTTAATTCGGGCGTGCAAATGACATCGTCAATGACAAAAAATAAATTCATCGTTCCCGACTCTTCCACAAGCTCATGCGTTACGGCATCTGTCCAAATCAATTGGTCAAAACCTTGTTCTTTAGCCTTATATGCAGGGTATAATGACGCAGCGTAATTTCCGGCAGTTTTCGCCGCTCCCATGCCGCCCGGTGCCACACGGGCGAAACTTTTTTCAATTTTCACTTTCACGGGTGCGTTGTAATACGCGCCGACAGGTGATGTGATGATGATAAATTTGTAGCTGTTTGCCGGACGCACGCCGAGAAACTCTTCGGAGGCAAAAATGAAAGGGCGCAAATAGAGCGAGCCGCCTTCCACATTCGGAAT
The DNA here is from genome assembly GCA_052033485.1 of Bacteroidota bacterium. Classification (GTDB taxonomy): domain Bacteria; phylum Bacteroidota; class Bacteroidia; order Cytophagales; family Bernardetiaceae; genus JBPOJO01. The sequence goes on from JBPOJO010000492.1 coordinate 6,538, forward strand.
CCATTCTTTGTCAATTTTCAAAAGCTCCGATAAACCGTCCATAAAAATTTCTTTCGGCAGTTGCGGGATACACATCCTTTCGGCGGATTTATTAAGTCTTTCCCAATTCAAATCGGGGCGAAAAATTAAAATTTCGTCATCTTTTCTAAATGCTTTCATGCCCTCAAAAATCGCTTGTGCATAATGCAAAGTCGCGTTAGCGGGCGTAATTTGCAGCGGTCCGTAGGGTTCAATGCGAAAGTTTTGCCATTTTCCGTTTTCAAAGTCAGCGATGAATTGGTGGTCGGAAAAAATTCTTCCGAAGCCCAAATCATTAAAATTCACGACGGGCAGTCGCGATTCGCGTATTTTGTTGAGTTTTGTTTCAATCATTTTGTTGTTGTTTATTGTTCAAACTAATTTTTTCTGTTTTTTCGTGCCGCCGGTTTTTCAAACATGAGCAAGTATGCGGCTAAAATAAGCAAAAGAGCAATATCTTTTGCTTTATTTGAAATTTTTTTGAAAAAAAAGATTGAATTATCAGGTGCAAATTATTTTCTGAGCGTCTTAACAAAGTTTACAAGCTCGTCAATTTGTTTTTCGGACAAACTTTTTTGATAAGGCGGCATATTATTTTTTCCGGCACTAATCAAATTTTTCACTTCCTCATCACCCATAACGGAGGTCTGCAAATTTTTCGCACCCGAAAGCCCTGCCGTTCCGTCCGCCCCGTGACAAGTTTGGCAATTTTGAGCGTAAAGTTCCTGCACGTTTGCCGGCGGATTGACGGCATTTTTGGCGGATTGCGGGAGTTGTTTTTTGCTCATTTCACCCATTCCGTAAGCTGAAAAAATTAACGCTAAGGCGGCAAGAGCTAAAATTTTATTCTTTTTCTTAAAGCCGATAACCGCAAGCGGAATTGATGCAATGACACTTGCCAATTTGAAAAGAAAAAGAGGCTTTCCGGGTTCTGCCATGCCGAAAAATAAGCCTAAGCCCGTTGCCAAAAAGCCGAAACTAATAATCATATCGGGGATTTTGGTTTTTTTTGTATAGAGCGCGGCTTTGTCGGCATTGACAAAAAGCAGAACGGTTTTAACTACATAATGCAGCAAAAAAAGCGTTACAAAAAGTTTATGCGAGTGAAGCAATCCTGTGTACATTGCTAAAAAATTTATTTTGGAAAAAAATATATGAACCGATATTTGTAATAAAAAAACGCCAAAAGCAGTATTTACGCGGCAGTTTAGTCAAAATATCAAAGCTTCGGCGCAATAACCGCGTAAATGGCAATTTTGTTTGACAAAAAAAACATGAATGAAACTAAACAGAAATAACATTTCTTGGAGAAATGTTATTTCTTGCCCGTAAAAAGGCATTTTTATTAAAAAAAATTCGGCATTATTGCTTCAAAAAATCTTTCAATTCGCCTCTGACAATCGTTTCTTCGCGGTCTGCGCCGAAAGAAATCATTGTAATCGGCACGCCGACGGCTTTTTCAATGTGTTTTACGTATTTTCTCAAAGTTTCGGGCAGGTCTTTGAATTTTTTACTCTCGGGCGAAATATCTCCCCAACCGTCAAAATATTCGTATTGCAAAGCCTTAACTGTCTGTAAATCAACCGGTATTTCGTCGGTAATTTTGCCGTCGGCAAGCTCGTAAGCCGTACAAACTGCCACTTTGTCCAAGCCGCAAAGTACGTCTGATTTCATCATAAAAAGCTGCGTAACGCCATTGACCAAAACGGCATAACGCAAAGCCGGCAAGTCGAGCCACCCTGTTCGACGCGGTCTTCCTGTTGTCGCGCCGAATTCGTGTCCTTTTTGCCGAATATTTTCACCGAGTTCGTTGTTCAATTCAGTGGGAAACGGACCGCTGCCTACGCGCGTGCAATAGGCTTTAAAAATGCCGAATACTTGTTTCACCTCACGCGGCGCAACCCCTAAACCCGTGCAAGCACCCGCAGAAACGGTATTTGAACTTGTTACGAAAGGGTATGACCCGAAATCCACGTCGAGCAAAGTGCCTTGCGCGCCTTCTGCCAAAACTGATTTTTGAGCCTTTTTTGCTTTTCCGAAAAAATATTCAGAAGAAACAATTTGAAAATTTTTAAAAAATTCAACTGCTTCAAAAAACAATTTTTCGTCCGAAACAGTAATCTCCGCCTGCATTTGTGCAAGCATTTCCAAGTGCTTATCTTTTAAAGCATTGTATTTTTCGAGAAAATTATCTGCCAAAATGTCGCCCATTCGCAAGCCGTTTCTGCCGATTTTGTCCTGATAGGTCGGACCGATTCCTTTCAGCGTTGAGCCGATTTTGTTGGCACCTTTTGCTTTTTCAAGCGCGGCATCAAGCAAGCGGTGAGTAGGCAAAATTAAGTGCGCCTTTTCGGAAATAAAAAGATTTTCTTGCAAAGCCAAGCCTTCCGCAGCTAATTTTTCGATTTCCTTTCTCAAAACAATCAAATCCAACACAACGCCGTTGCCGATGATATTTTGCGTACTTGGTCTGAAAACGCCCGAAGGAATTTGGTGAAGTACAAATTTTTTACCGTCAAAAATTAAAGTATGACCCGCATTCGGACCGCCCTGAAAGCGTGCCACAATATCATACTCGGGAGCCAAAAAGTCAACGGCTTTGCCCTTGCCTTCGTCTCCCCATTGTAAGCCCAAAAGTATATCCATCTCAAAAAAACGTTGAAATTATTTGTTTAAAGTCCTTACAGCCTCTTCGCGATTGACCGAAATCGTAAAAATCGCGTTCAATTTTGTAATGACCAAGAGTTTTTTGACCTGTTCGGAGGGATTGACCAAGACCAAATCACCGCCGTTGTTGCGAAAACGGGTCAAAAGGCGAATAAGCAAACTCAAACCTGTGCTGTTCATGTAGCCGATTTGAGAAATATCCACCGCGCAACGATTAATTTCTTTGTCGGTAAATTCTTTGGTAAAATCAAGAATTTTTTGCTCGTCACTCAAGCCAAGCAAATCGCCTTCCATGTTGATAAACAAGACGTTATCCGAAACTTCATGCGTGTATGTCATACGAAAAAAAATTAAACGTTTTATTGATTTTTGTCTTTATGTTCGCAATTCGGATTTTTGCACACACCGTAAAAAATAAGGGAGTGATGCGAAATTTCGAATTGCAGCATTTCGCCGACTAAGGTTTGAATGTTATGCACGCGCGGGTCGCAAAATTCAACAACTCTGTAACAATCCGTGCAAATCAAATGGTCGTGTTGCTTTGAGCCAAAGCTGCGCTCAAATTGTGCCAAATTTTGCCCGAACTGATGTTTGCTCACCAAATTACACTCAATTAACAAGTCCAAAGTGTTGTACACGGTTGCCCTGCTGACACGATAATTCTTGTTTTTCATGTTGATATACAACATTTCTACGTCAAAATGCCCGTCGCGAGAGTAAATTTCTTCCAAAATCGCAAAACGTTCGGGGGTTTTGCGAAGGGCTTTATTTTCGAGATATGCCGTAAAAATTTTTTTTACCTCTTCAATGATTTGTTCTTGCGAAGCCACTTTGATTAATTTTGGTGTAAAAATTCGGTTCTGCGCCTGCGAAAAGCGTGCAACAGAAAAAATCCTCAGACGAACCGCAAATTTATTGTTCTTTTGACAAAAACAGAAAAATATATTGATTTTTTTACAAAAACAAAAAAGGAAAGACCGATTTCAATAAAAATACGAAACCTGAAAATGAAGTTGAGTAAAATTTGACAAGCAATCAGGATAAAAAGCCGGTTTTACCAATAAATTTATTCAAAATCACGCCGTCATTATCCAAAATTACTTTTGATTTTTTTGCAAAATAAAAAAACGTCAGAAAAAACGCTCCGTATCGAACCGCTGCCCTGACGTTTATTGAAAAAAATTTCTTCTTTTATTTGACAGACAAGACGTGCGCAAAAAAATCTGAATAAAAATGTTTTTGCGGCTCGGCGGCAAACCAAGCGTCGCGTAAGGCAATATCGGCGGGATTTTCGCCGAAAGAAACATTGCGAATGTATTTTTTTAACAATTCTGACACGGGCGCGTCTTGTGCTATTTCGCCGTAAAGTTTCACCGTCATTTTTTCGGTATCCATGCCGCAATTTTGCGCCGCAAGCAGGGTGAAATAGACAAAATCTTCGTTGACCGAAAATTTGAAACAGTTGGCAAAAAACAAATTATTTTGCTCCGCAGCGGTTATCGTCATATTGTTGTCGCGCACAAGTACATTGAGCGTATCGCGATTGCTTTGCGAATCGGCGGCAGCAAGGTCGGTAAAAACCGCAAGCGTATGCGTGTAGCTGATGCTCGTATTCGGATACAGACTTTCTAAAAGTTCTGAAAGTTCTTTTTTGACGGGAAAAACACAAAAAACCGAGTCTGAAAGGTGAGAAGAAAAATGCAAATAGTTCTCCGAAACAGATACCGGCGCGTTGTGTTGCAGGTATAAATTAGCATCTTCTTGCGAAAAATATTCTTTCGGCACCATCACAAATGAAGCAGTGTTGAGGATAACAACAATTTTTTTCCAATGCTTAATGCCCAAAAACCTGTGTTCTTTTGACAGCATTTCAATTGAATGAATATTTTCCTCCGGCTTTTCATTTCCTTCCGAGCGGTAAGCCTCAAAAGCCAAGCAAGAATTTTCTTTGAAAACACCGATAAACAAACTTGTGTCATTTATTTGCAACACAAGTGTATAACGCCCGATTTCATCTGCGTCAAAATCTACATCGGTAATGATTTTTTCGATGTTGTAAGAGAATGCTTTTTTTCTGACCATATTAAAAATTCGGCTTTCCGTTGGAAAATAAAAAAAACCAAAATAAGCACAAAATCAGTTTTTGACTGTTTTGTTTTGAATTTTTCACACGCAATCATTTTCCGACAGCGTGCGAAAAATTCAAGGGAAATGAAAAGTTTTTATTTATCTTCCCAATTACCCGATAAAGAAATTTCCTCCATAGAGCCAAAACGCAAGAATTTTCTCCGCGCATTGTCGTTTTTGTCGCTCCTCGTTTTGTCCAACGGATAAGGGTCGACAACCTCTACAACATCAACCAAAACTTCGTTGATTCCGGCTTTACCGACTTTTTTCTTGCCGGAAGAAATAGCGAATTTTTTACCCTCTAAGCCCGGCACCAAAGGTAAATCTTTCGGGTTGAAAGTCGGGTATTGGCTTTTCGGGAATACTTTTGCCATCACAGGGTCGCTGCCTAAGGTATCATACTCAATGCGAACGCTGTCACCTAAATGCGATTTGTCCGGCGGACGTGTTGTGATAATTTCCCTTTTTTGGACGTTGAAAACCAAGCCCGTTTCAACAAAGTTGATGAGCGAGTCCCAATTAGAAGTGTAATATTTATTCACACTTTGAAAAGCTTTTTGCGCCTCTCTGATTTCCATCAAGCGTTTTCTCACTTTTTCCTCAGATTTTTTTATCGCAGCATCATCGTCAATTTTTGATTTTACACTATTGACAACAAGATACGACAATAAAAAAATCACGGGTATTGTAAGGAGCGTAAAAATTTGTGTTTTTTTCATAATTACCGTTTTTACCATCGTTTAGCAACAACTTAATGCTAAATTGCCCCAAAAGTAACATTTTCAAACAAATAAAAAAAACAATGCAATAAAAATTGAAAAAAATTATAGCAAAAGCGAAATGATGCCGCCTTTATGTCGTTTGTGAGGAAACAAACAACGGCGGCAGCGAAATGATGCCGCCTTTATGTCGTTTGTGAGGACACAAACAACGGCGGCAGCGAAATGATGCCGTTTTATGTCGTTTGTGAGGACACAAACAAGGGCGGCGGTGCATTTACAGGCTGAAGCTTATGCGATACGGTTCAGCGATACATTACCGCTTTGATAGCCTGCATTGTTCTTTCAACATTTGGAAGCGTAGCCTCTATTAATGTCGGCGCGTAGCCTAAAGGTACATCACGCGAGGTGATTCTTTTGACGGGCGCGTCGAGATAATCGAAAGCATACTGCTGAACGTGATAGGCTAATTCGGAAGAAATTGATGCAAGCGGCCATGTTTCTTCGACAATTACAAGGCGGTTTGTTTTCTTAACAGAATTGACAACAGTCTGATAATCAATCGGTCTGACAGTGCGCAAATCTACAACTTCGACAGAAATTCCCTCTTTTTCGGCTGCTTCGGCTGCGGCAAGCGCAACTTTCAAAATTTTTCAGAAAGCTACACTGGTAACATCTGAGCCGGTTTTTTTGATGTCTGCCACGCCGATAGGGAGTGTCTATTCATCCTCAGGCACTTCACCTTTGTCGCCGTACATAACTTCCGATTCCATGAAAATGACAGGGTTGTTATCGCGGAT
>JBPOJO010000226.1:0-2958 GCA_052033485.1 Bacteroidota bacterium
TCCGGTTTGTAAGCATAAGTTTCGTGCGCCGTGGTCGTTGTACATGAGTGAAAAGTCCTCCGTTTTTTCTTTGCCGTTGTATTGATAACGATTCTCTCCGGTGTTTTGTTGTGTTTGTGAAAAAAAATAGAAAAAAACTTGCACTTTCGAAAAAAAATAATAACTTTGCATACAAAAGATTTTCTATGCAATACATTACTTTTCAATATCAGAATCCGCAGGATTTAATGTTATTTTTGCTTGTTGCAAGTCGTTTCGGGCTGACTCCTATTGATGAAAATCATGAGGAAGAGAATGTAGGCGAAAATATGGCGGCTTGTTTGCGTAAATTAGCGGGCATATCCGCCTTTGAATCAATTCAAGACCCCGTGAGGTGGCAAAAAAATCAAAGAAAGGAAACAAAATTAACGGGAAGATGAAATACCTTTTGGACAGCAATTTAATCATTTACGCAGGGCAAAAAAACGAAGAGCTTCTAAGGATTTGGATTGCAAAAAATGCACCTCTGATTTCGATGATAAGTAAAGTAGAAACTTTAGGATACCAAAAATTATCGGATGCTGAGAAAAAATTTTTGGAGGAGTTTTTTTCGGTTTCGCTTATATTGTCTGTAAGTGATGCTGTCGGAGAGCAGGCAATTCTGCTTCGTCAAAAAAACAAAATTAGTTTAGGCGATGCATTAATTGCTGCAACAGCTATTGTACATAATTTGACATTAGCAACCGCAAATACCGCTGATTTCAAAAAGATTAAAGAGTTGGATATTATAAATCCAAGAATTTTGTAGATGTGTAATTGGAAAATGACCGGCGCGACGCGCTGAAGGCGAAAATCGTCGAAAAAAGCATCAGGAACTGCACTGCAAAGATAGTAATCATTCGCTTGAAAAATGAAACCGTAACTATTAAGCCGGTTTCTCAAGAATGTAGCGCGAGCTTTCGCTTGCGAGCTTACTGTTCGCTTGTTGCAGGATACCCTCCTCCAAAACCGCGCGGTACACTCCGGCTAAATAGTTACAAGAAACCTTATTTTTGATACAAAAAATGAAGGACAGACTCGCTACTGATAAAAAGTTTCTTTTGGCTTATACGAGGCTCAAAACCATTTCTGATTTCCAATAATGCTTTTTTATTGCGAGCTAAAGGAGTGTCGCCAATTTCAAGATAAGTTAAATTTTTTAATTCAAAAATACTTTTAGGGACGAAAATAAGTTTATTTACTCCGACTCGAAGTCTTTCTAATTCTTTCAGTTTGTTTATTGAATTAGGCAACTTTTTAATTAAATTATCAGTTAAATGTAAGTTCTTTAAACGGTAATTATCTGATTGAATGTCAGGCAAAGTCTCAATTTTATTGCCTATCAGAACTAATTTTTCAATTGAATGAGAAAAAACAGAGCTATGGAGAGTTTTTAAATCACAATTTACGATTGAAATGGATTTTAGATTAGTGCTAAATTTTTCGGGTATCTCTCTTAGTTTATTTTTGTATATAGTCAAAAATTCTAAATTTGGAATTTGAAAAATATGTGCCTGCACTTGATAATCATTTTCCGACAGTCCCAAGATTTTTAGTGCACGAGCGTGAATAATCATCGGCGTAATGTAAAGAAGTTTTGTTTCACTGATTGAAATGTATTGAAGATTATGCAAATCATAGATAAATTCGTTAATTTCAAAAAAGTCACATTTAGAGACAACTAATTTTTCTAAATTAATGAAATACTTAATTTCACGAATTTCTTCTCTGCTCAAATTGGTGTCAAACAGATATAATTCCTTTACACATAGAGGATTTTTTTTCCCCTCAGATATACTTTCGACGCTACTCGAATCACACTGCGCTATTGCACAAAAGCTATGCAAAAGTATAAAAGCAACAAAAGTTATTAATTTTGCCATTGAAAAGTTAATAAAGTAGATAATCCAATAAATTTGCTCCAAATATGATAAGTTTTTCGTTTCCGTCTTTTGAGATGCTCTGCAAACCTCTTTGGTCTGCTATTGTAATCCCAATAATTTTACCAACGCTGCTTTTCTGATATCCTACAAATATGGCAGAGTGCCCGAATATATGATAGTCATCAATGCCATTAAAAACACTGTTGAATACCTCTTGATTTTCCCATATTTGCAAAACAGCTCCTTCTAACAGTTTGCCTCGCCATATATCGTCGACAAGTTTGCCATAACCGATGTATGCCATTGCGCCGGGTGCTCCTTTCCCTCTGTATTTTGCAGCTATTTTTTTCCAATTGCCGCTTCTGTGGTGTGAGCCAAATAGTAATTCAAAAGGTGTATTATTGGGCGGAAAATTATTTACAAATGGCTTTAACAATTGAGCGGGCACAGATATTGATGGTTTTACATCGGCGGCGTTTATATAGGCTTCTCGCACTCTGTTCCAAACAGTCGGATAACATCTGTAGTTTTCGCTACAATTCAACCAATTTGAAGCCTCTCCTTGCCCAATTTCTTCATAAATTTTGTTGACAAGTGTAGTCCCTACAAAATTTTCATCTTCATTGCTTGAATTTTCGGTATTTTCTTTTGTTGTTTCTACCGGCAAGGTTTCCACCAAGTCATCAACCACCGGTGCCATGTCTGTCGGCAAGGGAACAAAGTCTTCTGCGCCCGTTTTAATCGGCTTCTTCGGTATCGGAGTATCGCTTGCAAGCCCTGTCGGGTCATTAAACGACACCGGGTTATTCAGCGCGAAAGCCATCGGCGACACGCCCGGTGTCAGCATCGCGAGGGCATCTACTCCCCAAAGTCGCCCGACCTGAGCATCTACGGGACGAAAAGCCGTCTCAAGCCACGCTAAGTCAAAGGACGTTTCACGCTCACTGCCGGCGTTAGATTGATAACGATTCTCTCCTTTGTTTTGTTGTGTTTGCGCATCATTTTCTTCGATGCCTTGACAAATTTTAGTATTTCATTCTTACACGAGGGCGTTTTC